>JAERMN010000284.1 GCA_016844625.1 Deltaproteobacteria bacterium | reverse complement strand
CGACGCATCCTGCGCCGCCCGGCTGCGCCGACCCCCTTTCTTGACCGAACTGCCAGCGCGTTATAGCCGTTAGGCCAACGAAGGCGGCAGCCGCGACCGCCTGACCGCGCTGCAAAACGGCTTGATCGACGCCACCGTGCTCACCGGCGCAATCATCGATCGCGCCAAAGCTTCGGGGATGAACATCTTGTTGCTCGATCTCGGCGATCTGGATGATTCCTTTCCAACCGTGAGCCTGATGACGACGAAAAACTTTCAAGCGTCGAAGCGGCGAGGCGATCCATGTTTTCAAAAGCGATCTCGCCGCGGGACAGAGGAGCTTGTCGAAATGGCTGCGCAGCCAAGACAAGGCGACGCTCGACAGCGCCGACAAAAGCTACGCGCCGCGCATTTCCTTTCCGCCTTATACTGAGTTGGCCGGTGGCCAGGTCGCTGTCGACGTCAAAGGCAAGAAGGCGCAGGAGTTTGTCAACGAAGAGCTGTTGCGAGAATTGGACCAGCAAGGCTTCTTCAAGTCGCTACAAAAGAAGTAGGAAAGGCTTGAGGCGCGAGCAAAACTCAAGACGAAACTCGAAGGGAAATAGTCAGCACTGCAACATCGAATGCTTTGCCAATGTCACTACCGTCCGAACGCCATCGCCTGTTTGCGCTGCTGTTCGTCGCGAATAGAAGCGCCGAAAACGGATTCGAAATATTTTTCCCGCACCAACTGGTCGACCAAGCTGTTGTCGATCATCTTGCTGAAGTCGGCACCTTTCAACTCTTGGCCTTGCCGTTCCACCACCGCGTCGACGGAACCCTTGAGCGCGTAGGGGATCGGCTCCAACACCCGCGCCTTTTTGAATAAGTCGTAGACTCGGTTGGCGTCGTCGAGATTGCGCGTGCCGCCGTACCTGATCATGGTTTCCGCGGCAAAAGACTTATCGTCGTAGAAGCGCTTGATCGCTTCAGCATGTGCTTTAATGAACGCCATCGCCGTCGTCCGCTCTTTGGTCAGCGCGTCACGTCGAAACAAGTAATAGGTCGAGACATAGATTTCGTCGTGATCGAGCAAAACCGCCAACACCGGCAGTCCCGCCGACTGCAATCGAAAGTACGCCGGCGCGGTAATCAGAGCGGCGTCGACCAAACCGCTTTGCAGCGCCGCGGCGCGGGTCGCTGCGTCGACACCGATGGACACCCACTGAACGTCACGCGCTGTGAAGCCGTATTTGCGCAGCAAGCTTACCGCCATATGATAAGGCGGATCGCCGACCCGGCCGACACCGATCTTTTTGCCGGCGAGTTGCTTCATGTCCGTGGCGCTCTTGGAGCCGATCATGGCGAACGACCCTTTATTCATGAAGCCGCCGAGCACGACCAGCGACGGATCTTTCGCCGCGGCTAATAATGCCGGATCGCTGCCCGACGACGTCATCGCCGCTTGCCCCGTGATCACCGCGGCGATCGGCGCCGGGTGAACCGCATAGACAAGCTCGACCTCGAGCCCATACTTGGCGTAAAGCCGCGCGTCCTTAGCGATCCACAGCGGCCAAGAGGCGCCGCTGCGCGCGCCGATCATGGCGACGCTTTTTTGCACCGGCTGAGCAAATACTGAAACCGTAAAAACTAAGATCCACGCCACAATAACCATCGTTGCCAAGCACCACGGGTAACGCCCCCAACGATTGGAACGGCTGGAAGGTTTTGCGCGCGTTGAGATCCTGATATCACCCATCATTCGGCCCCAGCCCTTCCATCACCTTGCGCCAGTCCGTTCCCGCCGGCAAAACACCTTTGAGCGCACGCAAACGTGAAAAATCAACCTCGCGCGGATCGTGAATCACATGCGGCGGCGCTTTGCCTTCAGCCAAGTCGCGCACCGCGTTTAGTAACATTTTGCGCAGCGCGATGATCGTCTTATCGCTATAGCCGAGATGCTCCTTGCTGCGGTCGCAAATCGGTCCCATGGTTTCCGTCGCGCAACCGTCTTGTTCGGCGGCATTAACCGATTGAATACCCGAATAGACCTGCGTGCGCTGCACTTCGCGGTCGATCAGATAGTCGTTATGAAAATTGCGCACTCGTGAGTAGTCGGCGTTGATCCAACTGCGCAAAGCTTTACGCTCAGCGTCGTCGAGCGGCTTTTTCGTCATGTTAAGAATATAGAGCCAGGTGGTCGTATCGTCGAGCGGCACCCAAAATCGAAACCCACGCAGGTCGTCTTCCTCGAACTTCGCCGTCGGCGGACCGGGAACAATACTAAACGACGGCATGATGTAGGGACTCGTGCGCACGTAAATCTGCTCCGCGGCGAATTTCCGGATCGAGATCGCCCGCATGCCGTAGCTGGTATCCTCGGCCTCCAAAGTCGGCGCCCCATCGCGCTTTAAGCGCTCCGCGTTCTGAATGTTATTGTTGTGTAAGAACGAGGTGTGCGATGAATCGAAGTCGCCTTCGATACCCTGGAGATAATTGCATTCGAGCAAAGATTTTACCGGAAACACTTGCTCGGCCTTCAAATCGGCCCACTCATAGCGCGGCAGCAAGGGCATTTTTTCCGGCGGCCCCATGTAGGTGAAGATCATTCCGGCGGCTTCTTTACATGGGTACGCGGTGTGACGCAGTTTCTTGCCGAACTCGCTAGCGCTCGGCTCCGCCGGCGTTTCCACGACATTGCCGTCAACGTCATACTTCCAGCCATGATAGATGCAGCGCAGGCCGCACTCTTCGTTGCGGCCGAAAAAGAGCGACGTGCCGCGATGGGCGCAGTGCTCGCCCAACAAACCGATCCTGCCGTTGGAATCGCGGAACGCGACCAAATCCTCGCCCAGAAGCCTGACCCGCGCCGGCGCACCCTCTGCGTCAGAAATCTCTACCGACAAGAGCGCGGGCATCCAGTAACGGCGCATCAGCTGCCCCATCGGCGTGCCTGGTCCGACGCGAGTTAAAAGCTCATTCTCTTCGCGGCAAAGCATAACTTGGGTCTCACTAGCGGCTCAGCTATGATTTCGGCTCTTCAGGCCGTCCTGTGAAGCAGGGCTCGGACATTACACCGCCGAGGCGCTGAGGGCCCGGAGTGAAGAGTTCTTGATTAAGAACTTCTTCGAACTCTGCGACCACGGCGCCTCTGCGCTGAGTACTTCTTCACAGAAAATCTGCAACAACTATAATTTCTAACTCGGAACCGTTTGAACACATTGAACTGTTTGAACTTTCCCGCTCTTACACCTTGAGATTGAAAACCGCCTTGGCGTTATCGCAAAATATCTTTTGCTTGTCCGCCGCGCTCAAGGTCTCGATGTTCTCCACCATCGGCTTGACGTTGTCCATCGACCGCCCGCTGGCGGGATCAATCGAAGAACCGGTGCCGGGACATTCGGTGCCGAACAAGCAACGGTCGACGCCCACGGTCTTGATCAACAGCCGCAGCGCATCTTCGGTGTAAAGTACCGTGTCGAAATAGAGCTTACGCAGTGCGTCGGAAAAGCGTGCGCCGGTACCGCGTCGCAGCGACGGCGCTTCGAAACGGCCGAGTTGGTATGGAATCGCGCCGCCGCCGTGGCTGAGAATGATTTTCAGCTTGGGAAAATCTCGCAAGACTGTGGAATTGACCAAGCCGAAGACGGCAATCGTCTCCTCGTTAATAAAATGCACGGAATAGGGACTGCGTTCCGAACGCGAACCGGTGCCGTGGATATGCGCCGGGACGTCCAGTTCACAAAGTTTTTCGTAGAGCGGATACCAGTAACGGTCGCCCAGCGCCGGCGCTTCTTGGCCGCCGTTTTCGTAGGGATCGGGATTCAAGAGACAGCCGACGAAGCCCAACTTTACGCAGCGTTCGAGCTCCGCCAGCGTGTTTTGAATCGGCTCGCCGGCCGCTTGCGGCAAAGCGCAAACGCCGAGAAAAGTGTCCGGGAAAAGCTTCATCTGGCGCGCGATGATGTTGTTGCACTCTTCGGCAAACCAGTGCACCAGCTTGGCCGGCTTTTCCGACTGCATGAGCTGAAACGGCCGCGGCGAAATCAGCTGCAAGTCGGTGCCGTGGTCTTTGAGATAGTCAAGATGACCCTTGGCCCAGTTTTCCTTACGGTTCGCCGCCGCGCGGATTTCATCGTCAGATACGTTTACTGCGCCGCGGCCGTGCGAGCCGCGGGCGGAAAGGATGTTTGCTTTGTACGACCAAAGCTCAGTCGGTGCCGAGACATGGCCATGGACATCGATAATCATGGGTTATGCTCCTTCGCCCCACACTTTTATCTTTGGACAACCGGCGAAGCAAGTGGAAATCTCTGGCCGAGCTCGTTAAGATGCCGCCAATGAATCGAAGCGGAGCAAGGGAGAAAGCGCCATGTGGTATTTAGTCATGTCGCGCTCGTTACCGGAACGAGAACAAGACAAGCAGAAAAATTATCAAGAACACCGCCAATGGCTCGACGATCAGCACAAAGCCGGGCGTCTGCTATTTTCCGGGCCGACCACCGATGGGGACTACGGCATTTACATCATGCTGGCAGCGAACCTCGACGAAGCTAAGTCCATCGCCGCCACCGATCCGCATCACGCCCGCGGCATTCGCAAGATGGTAGTCTTGGAGTGGCGCGCACATCGAGCCTTTCGGCTGGACGGCATGTCGATCGCCGACCTCGAGAAAATCGCCAGAGGTCAATAAACGAAGCTCCCTTCGCGGCCGAGGTGTTGACCCCGGCCCAAGTGCGATGGCCCAAAAAGGGGATGCTCGCCCCCTTTGCAACCCATTTAATCGTTGCACGCTGAAATCAGCGTGGTCAACAACAAATAGCAAGCGACATTTCTGTCGACTCGAATCATA
This sequence comes from Deltaproteobacteria bacterium, assembly GCA_016844625.1. Classification (GTDB taxonomy): domain Bacteria; phylum Desulfobacterota; class Binatia; order UBA9968; family UBA9968; genus DP-20. Next base: position 562 of record JAERMN010000284.1, on the reverse strand, counting down.
GAATTGCACCGCCACCGGGTCGAGGGCGCAAGTTTTTTGCAACCCTTCGCGGGTGTTTGTGGTACAATTGGTCAGTTGCCGCTATCATCATGTCTGGCACAACCATTGCTCGATTAGATGAGAAACCGTGATCGATTAGAAAACGAATAACCAAGGAGGGGAAATAATGACAAAAGTTCTCTCGGTAAATTTGTTGGCGTTAGGCCTCGCAGGAACTCTATTAGCAGGCTGCTCCGGCGGACCGATGACGACCAGAGAAAAAGGCGCGGGCATCGGCGCACTGGGCGGAGCCGCTGCCGGTGGTTTGATCGGTGCAACGGTGGGCCATCCGGGTGTCGGCGCGGCGATTGGCGGCGCGGTGGGTTTAGGCGCCGGCGCGCTTGTCGGTGACTACATGCAGGGGCAAGAGCAGCAGCAATCTCAATCGAACCAGCAGCAGATCCAACAGAACCAGCAAACCATCAACCGCAACAACCAACAGATTCAACGCTCGCGCCAAGTCGAATATTAGTCGAGCGCAAATTCCGGTCGGGGCAAAAAAGGCGGGCTCGGCTGCAACACC
>JAERMN010000026.1 GCA_016844625.1 Deltaproteobacteria bacterium | reverse complement strand
AGCGCTACAGCCCCGTCGTGCTCGCCGGCGGCCTGCGATGGTGCGTCGCTTGCTCGTAGGCGTAGGCGAACTTGATTAAGTTGCCGTCGTCATAGGGGCGGCCGATGAAGCAGAGGCCAGCCGGCAGGTTGTCCCGCGTGAATCCCGCCGGCACGGTAATCGTCGGCACGTAGACTAGGAAGGTGTTCAAATGCGGCGCGCCTTTCTGATCGGTGAACGGCGGCGCGATGCCGTCCTTGATCAGGGTCGGTTGGTGCTCGACGGTTTTGTGCACGATGGCGTCGAGCTTGTGGTCGGCCATCACTTTCAAGAAGTTCGTCATCAGTTGGTCTTGCGCTCGTAGACTTTCATAGTGTTTGGTTGCGTCGGGATGTCTCTTGAAACGACTCTGCGAACGTTGGACGACTTTGGCGAAGTCGGGATGGTCAATCGCTTCTTGCGGTGTCTTGAACGGCGCCTTGGCGCTGCGGCCGTAGTAATTTTTGAATGACTCATCGCTTTCTCCCGGCGCGCCGGCGCGCTTGGCGAGCAGTTCTTTGATATTGGGAATCACGATCGGATCGACAATTTCCGCACCCGCCGCTTTGAGCTCGCCGACGGCTTTGTCGAAAACTTCTTGGATCTTTTTGTAGTCTTCCGAGTCCGGTTCGGCGTTGAGGCCAATGGATTCGCGCAGGATGCCTAGCCGCGCGCCTTTGAGGCCGTCTTTAGCTAAGAATTTCGTAAAGGTATCCGGAATATGGCCGACACCGCGTGCGGTAATAGGATCTTCCGGATCGTAGCCGGCCATGACGTCGAGCAATGTCGACAAATCTTTCACCGTGCGCGCCATCGGACCGAGCGAACCGAAGACTTCAGGCCAGCACCCATAGACACCGCCGCGGCTGACCAAGCCGGCCGACGGGCGCATGCCCGCAATGCAGTTCCAAGTGGACGGCCGGCGGATCGACGCCAAGCCTTCCTGGCCAATGGCGACGGTAGAAAAATTCGCCGACACAGCCGCAGCCGAGCCGCCCGAAGAGCCGCCGACCGTGCGCTCGGTGTCGTAAGGATTGCGCGTCGAGCCGAACAGCGAGCCGTGAGTGTCGCCGCCGCCGAGTTCGCCGAGGGTCGCTTTGCCGAGAATGATCGCGCCGGCTTTGCGCAATTTCTCGGCGACGAAAGAATCGCGATCGGGAAAATAGTCTTTGAACAACAAGGAGCCGAGCGTCGTCGGCATGCCTTTGACATCGGCTTGGTCTTTGACGATCACAGGTATGCCGTGCAGCGGTCCGACGGGACCAGAATTTTTAAATAGTGCGTCGAGCCGGTCGGCGTCTTTGAGCGCATCAGCATTGACCGTGATCAGCGCGTTGATGTTGGGGCCTTTCTTGTCGAACGCGTCGATGCGGTCCAAATAAATCTGCACGACTTGGCGGCAGGTGAGCGTGCCGGCTTTGTAACCAGCGTGAATATCCTCGATGGTCGCTTCAACTACATTGAAACTTGATTGAGCCATGGGCGTGTCTCCTTGTTACTGCCTTTGATATTGAAATGTGCCGGAAATGTCCAGACGAAACTTCCGTCGGGCGTGAGGATTCTGTAGGGGCACCCCCCCCTGTGGTTGCCCACGAGCCGGGTAGGCACAGGGGTCTACCCCTACATTCGGCACGGCTGCCATTGAAATAGCGACGGGTTAATGATTATTGCAATCAAGGTATTTAACAGAGGTGAAATCGACGATGTCAGCGATGTCGCAACGGGTCGCAGGGTTTGGCACGACGGTGTTCGTCGAGATCAATAATCTCGCGCAGCAACATAAAGCGGTGAACTTGGGCCAAGGGGCGCCGGACTTCGACGGGCCGCCGGAAGTTCTCCGGGCAGCGGTAGAAGCGGTTAATAGCGCGCTCAATCAATATGCGCCGGGGATCGGCATGCCGGCGGTGCGCCAAGCTATCGCCACGCATGCGGAACGTTTCTACGACCAGAAACTAAATCCAGATACCGAAGTCCTGGTGACCGCAGGCGCGACCGAAGGCGTGTTCGCGGCGATTCTCGGGCTGACCGATCCCGGCGATGAAGCGATTGTGTTCGAGCCGGTCTACGACACTTACGTGCCCAACATGGTGATGGCCGGTGTCACGCCGCGCTATGTGCCACTGCGCGGCGATAATTGGGAATTCGATCCCGACGAACTAGCAAAAGCGTTCAACTCGCGCACGCGTGCGATCATCATCAATACGCCGCATAATCCCACCGGCAAAGTTTTCTCCCGTGACGAGCTGCGCGCGATCGCCGAGCTCTGCCACAAGCATGATGTCGTCGCGATTACCGACGAAGTTTACGAACATATTCTCTACGACGACGCGATGCACACGCGGCTGGCGACGCTGCCGGGAATGCACGAGCGCACGCTGACAATCAGCAGTCTGGGCAAAACTTTTAGTGTCACCGGTTGGAAGGTCGGTTGGGCGATGGGCCCCACCGCTTTGGTAAACGCCGTTAATCAAGCGCACCAGTTCATCACCTATGCGGTTGCCTCGCCGCTGCAAGCCGCAGCGGCGGCGGCGCTCAGTTTGCCATTGAGCTTCTTCGAGAATCTTCAGGCGAGCTATCAATCCAGACGGGACCAAATAGTCGACGTTCTCAAGAAAGTTGGTTTCAAAGTCTTCAAACCAGCCGGCAGCTTCTTTGTCATGATCGACTGGCGCGGCGTGGCGCCAAAGCATGTTGAGAACGACATGCAATTCGCCCAGTGGTTGATTCGCGATGTCAGCGTCGCCTGCATCCCCGCCAGTCCGTTCTATCAGGAAAGCGATAAGCACTTGGGCAAGCACTTCGCCCGCTTCGCGGTGTGTAAAAAGGACGAGACGTTGGCTCTGGCGGCGGAACGGCTGTTACAGCTCGGCATGCGCTGAGGGATCGAACAGTTTGCTACGAAGGCACGACGACTACCTACCTCTTTTACCCTTAACTCTCATCGGTCTCGCGCTGCATGTCGGCGGCGTGTTCGGCGCAAACGGCCGAGGAGTCGAGGATGTACTTGGCATGGGTGGCTTTCTTGCCGCAGGGCTCCCAGTCGGCGGAGTCCGGAGCAAAGTACTCGCAAGTTTCCGCTTGTTCGATGGGTCGTAACTCAAACTGGGAACGAAACCCCACGCTATCGAGTAAATCGCCCAAACCTTCTGCCATCTCCTTTTCCGTCACCAGGCTATGAACGTCACAAAGATGCTCCTCGACGTACCATTCCGAAACGGCGTAAACCGCCGGTTCGTCGCAAGCACCCGGACCCAACTCCTCCGAGATCCATTCGCAGGACGTATCTTCCTCTTCTGTTAGTTTCTCGACGGTCACCTCGGTCTTGGCGCAGAATTCACACATAAGGTCTCTCCCTAATTTTGCGTCTTAATTCTTGCATCTCCTTTAGTATCCCACGCGCTCGATCACCGGTTGCAAGATTTCGAGATTCCGTTTGACCTCATCGGTCTGGGACACTTCGTGCCAGGCTTCTTCGACTAATTCCTTGCGCAGCACTTCGTCAACATCGGCTTGGCCGACGGTTGGCGGCAGTGCGCCGCCGGATTTATGTTCTTCCAAGATGCGCAGGATGCCTTGACTGCTCACCTGACCGTCGAGGGGGAAGAAATGATCGTCCATCAGCATCATCGGAAAGAGGTCGCGGGTGCGCTCGGCTTCGTCGGGATTGTTCACCCGGAGCTTGGCTTCGACGAAGCGGAAAAACGGAAAGTTTTCCTTGATGCGCATAAATTGATAAGCGCGGATCGAAGCTTTCCAATAGCGCTTGATCAGCTCGGGATTGCGCTCGATAAAGGATTTCCGCGCCACGGTGACGCGATCCGGCCGGCCGTGCGGCTTGTTGTCCTCGACAAAATCGTAAAGCTTGTTAAAGCCGCGCTCCAACAGTTGCGGCACGAAGGGATTTTGCACGATGGCGGCGTCGGTTTCGCCGGCGAGCAACGGCTTCCAAGCTTCTCTGAGCGAGCCGTACTTGTAGCCGATCTTCCAGTCGATTTCACGGTCGGGATCGATCTCGGCGTTACGAAACTGTTGCTCGTACCACATCGTCGCGATGCCGCCTTTGTACCAGTCGCCGATGCGTTTGTTTCTTAATTCCGCGATCGACTTGATCCCCGGCGCGGCAACTAGCGTGCCGCGAAACTGGCTGCGCCAGCCACCGATGATGCGCACCTCGTCGTTGCCTAGCACACGCTCGGCGAAGGGCGTGCGCACGTGGACATCGGGGATGATATCGATGCCGAAGGCGATCATGTCGCGCACGACGTTGCCAACCTCGTCGTAGCGCTCGCCGCCGGGACGGCTCGACGAGATCGCTTTGGGGTTGATCTTGGCGTGGACAATTTCCACGTCGATGCCTTCTTGGGCGAAGAAGCCGGCTTCGAGCGCCAGCGCGGCATGTTGAACATGAAAAGCGTGCCAGCAGGCGTTACCGATACGTAGTTTCAATGGTTACCTCCAGATAATTTGGTCGCGATTGTGTTTCACCAATGCCACATGTTCACTATACTGTTTTGAAAAGTCTCAAAACCGTTGCAACAGTTCCCTGACCGTCATTCCGGCGCAGGCCGGAATCCAGACCCTGCCCCACCTGGATTCCGGGTCTCCCCAGCTATCGCTAGCTCGCCCGGAATGACGAATTAATTCTCCAGCAGCTTTTTCATGCGCTCGATCACGGCGGCAGGTTGCGCCATCACTTCTTTAGCCAACACTTCGAGCACTTCGCCGGTGGACGGCTCGAGGTCGAGTTGGCGTTTCTTCGCTTCGGCGACAAACTCCGGATCGGCCATCGCTTTGGTAAAAGCGGCGCGCAGCGCTTTGGCGCGCTCCGCCGGCACACTCGGCGGCGCGACCATCGGCCAACCAAATTCACCGGGGCTCAGCAATACCGTCGCGAGCCGCCGGCCCGGCTCCGGCGTTTTGAATTCGTCCATCAGTTGGTAGACGGTCGGCACATCCAACAGCTTGGCGTCGCGCTTGCGACCGGTTTGCACCAGCACACGAGCCGAGCTGGTTTGGCGCCAGTCTTTGAACGCGCCGAAGCCAGTATAGCCAGCCACGCTAGTGGCGCGGCAGTGCGTCTCACCGCGCTGCACCGCCAGATCCATTTCCGCGCCGCTGTTGTAGCCGGTAACGATCTGGAACTTGGCAGTGAACAACTCGTTCATCAATTTTGGAATATAGAAGCCAGTGGAGGTCGTGCCGGACGCGCCGCATTTGACCGCGTCGTTGGTGACGACCACGTCGCGCATCGACTTATAGGGCGTGTTGCCACCGACGAAAAGCACTTCGTTGCCTTCCACCGGACTGCCGATCCAGGTAAATTTTTTAAAATCGAACTGCACTTCCTTGCGGCCGACCAACTGGTCGAAGTAGAGCGCCCGGGAAACCACGCCAACGGTCAAACCGTCGCCCTTGGCGATGCTGTATAGATAGTTTCCCAGGATCAGCGAGCTGGCGCCGCCGCGATTCTCGACGATGGTGTTCGGATGTCCAGGCAGGTATTTCGGCAGAAAGCGCGCGATCAAGCGCGTCATCTGATCCTGGGTGTTGCCCGGACCGCTGCCGACGATGACCCGTAGAGTTTTGCCTTGGTAAAACGCTTCTTGAGCGAGTCCCGCCGCATGGGACCCAAAAAGCAGCGTCAGCGCGAGAAGTATTTTCATTCTTACGTCCCCGTAGAGTGCGTAATGGTTTTTTAACTTACTGACCGTTGGCATTTGTTGCAATCCTTGCTGGGGAAAATTCGCACGGATAGCTACGACTAGCTTCCCCGCTGAGGTTGTTCAGACATGAGAATGCGCGCGCTGCTAAACGGGTGATCGCTTGATCGAGATGGCGAGAAAAGCCGTGCCGGCCAACTTTCTGGCTACCGGTTGCCACCGGCATGACGATGCCAGCGCTCCGAACGTTTTAGCATTAAACGACGCCACTTCGCGGGCGGGGTTTTAACCCCGCCACTTAATAAACGGCGCAGCAAGCTGCGGGGAATTAACCCTCAGCGATTAAAAATGTCGTGTAGCTATTCACGAAAGCAAACAGAATGTAGCCGATGCCGGCGAGAGTCGTGGCGGCCAGCATCATCGGCTTGGGGCCGTAGCGGTCGAGCAGATAACCGACGATCGGCGTTTCGATCGCTCCTTCGGCGCGCGCCAGGGAAAAAACGAGCGAGGTCATCGCTCGGCTGAGGCCGAGATCTTGAGTCACCGGCAGAAAAAAAACCGTGAAGCCGTATTGGTGTAACCCGCCGCCGAGTATCCTGAGCGCGGAGACGACGCCGATCATGCGCCAGCCGTAGTAGAGGCTGGAGATACGTTGGGCTAGGTCGGAGAAATTCACGGAGGTGCGTCGCGCGTCGATGTAATAAATATTACTGATACATCGATTCGCAACACGCTGCCAATGAAAGAATCGCTTGGCTGAGCGTAACCGCGAATGTTACTTGCTGGCGCCGATCCAGCCGGCGTTAGAAACGTCGATCACTTGATCGTCGGGGGCGACGCATTTGACCTCGAAATAGGACTGCGGCTTGGACGGGTCGCTGTGGGTCGCTTCGTTGCGCTCGTTGAGCGCTTTGCCGCCTAGCGCGCGAATTTTCGCGACGGTGGCGTTCACGTCATCGACTTGAAAGCCGACGTGGTCGACGCCGAGCTTCATGGTCTCGCCCTCGACGACGGCACGCATGCTCAGAATAGCGATGTTGAGATGCCCGTCGGTAAGATAGATGCCGCTCTGGCCGACACCGACCTGTTCCAGGCCAAAGGCTTCTTTGTAAAAGGCCGCGGTCTTCTCGATGTCATGAGTCCTGATCGCGATATGTTTGATCCTGGCCATGGGTTTGTCCTCCACGAGATAGGTAAATAACCTTAAAGGATTGAACACCGAAGCTGACGCCAGCGTGACCGCAATGACGGAATCGACAATACGCTCACTACCAACCTACGCTACCAACTCTATGAGACGAGCACGAACAATTATTACGCTCATTTCCGCTTTGGCAACAGAATATCTTTGAGCCGCGCGACTGTCGCTGGCTTGAGATCGTACAGTCCCGCAAGCGTCTTGGCAATCGTAGGGCCGTCCACCGGACCGATGTCGAGTTGGGACCTTTTCGCTTCGGCGAGAAGATCGGGATCCTTGAGTGTGCGCATAAAGGCGCGCTGTAGCAGCTCGAGCCGGTCTTTGGCCATGCCCGGCGGCACGGAGAAGGGAAACTGCGCGACGTGGACATCGTCGGCGATCTTTAACAACTCGCGCGCTTCCTCCGTCTTGGCGTAACTGATCGCCAGCGGATAATGTTTGTACTTTGGCTGCGATTTCCGCGCGACTTGTAAGACGGGAACGATTTTCTTGCTTTCATAAGCACTGCGCCAAACCGTCTCCACCGTGCCCCATGACCCGCAGTAGCCGTCGACTTCGCCCGACTCCACCGCCAGGCGCGCATCCGCGCCGCCTTTGTAGCCGTCGATGACATCCATCGGCAGATTGAGCGCGGCCCGCAATAACTTGGGAATGTCCGACGTGCTCGTGCCGGGGCCGATGGTGGAAATTTTCTGCGGCCGTTTGGCATTGATCCAGTCGTCCATCTTGGCAATGCCGCTTTGCTGGTTGAAGGTGCACACGGTGTCGTACTCGCTTGGGATGCCGAGATAACCGAATCGGCGTCCATCGAACTGCACCGCTTCATTGCCCATGATGTGCTGCAACACCAGCGGCGACGCCCAGGCGCCGATGGTGAATCCGTCGGGCTTCACCCGGTTGTAAAGATGATTGGCGGCGATGATGCCGCCGGCGCCGGTCATATTCTCGACGATGCGTGTCGGATTACCCGGCAAGTGACGGCCGATATGACGCGCTAGCACCCGCGCATAGAGATCGAATGAGCCGCCGGGCGAATAGCCGACGATAATCGTCAGCGTCTTATCCTTGTAGTCCTGCGCACCGACCGGCTGCTGACTACTGATAACTAAGGTAACGGCGAGCGTCAACAGACGCAGAAATTTCTGCATAAAAGTCTCCCTAAGATTCAGGATTTAACCGCGCCCGACGAACGCAATGGCTTTCTCCTCAGTCCGCTCGAGATAGCGCACAAAGGTATATTTATTCTCGGCGAGATCCGTGTTGGGTCGGGGAATCTCGCGGTGCATCAAACTCTCCTCGACTTTACAGACAAAGAAACCCAACTCGTTTCTTATCAAAGCGTCGACGCCGGCTTTTTTGAATTCTTCGAAATCGCGGATCGTCTGCGCGTTCTTGATCCCGGCGCCGCGCGCCATGGCGGCGAGATCGGTGTTGCCCGCAGTCGCCGTCGGATAGCTGATGCGGCTGCCGCTGTAAACACCGTTGTCGAAAACGTAGACGACTAAATTCTTCGGCTGCAAGTTGCCCAGCGTCGCCAGATTGAAAAGCGACAACAGCACGCTGCCATCGGAATCGAGCGCGATCACTTTACGGTGCGGCAGGGCTAATGCCAATCCGGTAGCGACGCCGATGGCACAGCCCATCATGCCGACCAGCAAGTTGCCTTCATGGCGCGATAGATGCGACCATTCGATACGCTGGCCGCTCTGCGAGGTCACCACCAATTGATTCGACATCTTGCTTGCGAGCAGTTGTAAACATTCATAACGAATCATTCGGAAAACTCCCCGGCGAAAAGCAGCGCGTACGGCGCGCGTAGCGAGTTCGCCGCCCGCACTGCGTCTTTGATCTTCACCTCAAGCTTGTCGCCATCTTCGAGCAACGTGTGATCGACCCCCAGACCATTGAGCACCGGGATCGAGTGCTTGCCAATCGTCGCGTAAAGAAAACTGTTGCGCAGGTCCGGTACGCCGCCGAGATAAGCGATCACGAGCAACAACGGCACGCCAAGTTGCTTCCCCACGGTCAGCAAGCTGTAACAGGACGTATAGATGCCGGTGTTTTCCATATACACCGCCGCTTGCTTGCCGCCCAAGGTCGCGCCGGCGGCAATCGTGATCGCCTCCGACTCATTGGCGACCGGGATGAGCTCCATGTCGGGATCGTCGCGAATCAGCGGCACGATCTGACTCAAACGGGTCTCCGGCAAGTAAGTAACAAAATTAATCCCCGCAGCCTTGAGACTCTGCACGAGTCGTCGAGCAAGTTCGTCTTTCATAGTAGTTGGTAAAATGAATTAGCAGGGAAACACATCTCGCGCAATTGAAACCGAACCGGAAGGGCAACCACAGTAGGTTGCCCCGACAAATCCCAATTCCTTTTTGCGCTCTATGCGCTCTTTGCGGCTAATTTTCCGACTCCGAATCTTTATCTATGTGACCTTTGCGCTCTTTGCGGTCAAATCATCCGAAGATTCTTTGATCGCTCGCAGCACTTTCTCCGCCGTGATCGGCAAATCGTAAATCCTTACGCCAACCGCATCCTGCACAGCATTCGCAATCGCCGCGGCCGCAACCAGCACCGGCGGTTCGCCGATGCTCATGCCGCCGTAGGGGCCGTTGCCGACGGGAAATTCTTGGATCACCGTTTTGAGCGGTGGGATGTCGCGGATCGATGGAATCTTGCTTTCACCGAAGTTAGTCGTCGTTACTCTACCCTGATCGATCAACAACTGCTCCATGAGCGCATAACCGATGGCCGTCACCACGCCGCCGTCGATCTGGCCTTGATGCATTAACGGATTGATCACGGTTCCCGTGCTGTGGGCCGTGGTGAATTGCTGCAACTTGACCGCCCCCGTCTCGACGTCGACCTCGACCTCGGCGACCTGAACGCACATGGCCGCTTGCGGCCCGTTGTCAAAGTTTTTGTACGAACCTTCAAAACGAATCGGCGCGCCGAGCCGCTCGACAATCTGGCGATAACTCACCTGCTTGCCGTTGGTCGCGCGAATCGCGCCTGCACCCGTGAGCGCAACTTGTTCCAGCCCGACACCGAGCATCTCACTCGCACTTCCCAGCAGTTTGTCTTTCACTCGCAGCGCGGCGGCATGAACCGAGTTGCCGAAAATGCGCGTCGCACGGCTGGCGCCGACGCCGGTATCCGCAGTGGCGCGGCTGGTGTCGAGAATTTCAAAGCCCACTTCGTCGACGGCAACTTGCAGTTCATGGGCGGCAATCTGGCGCATTGCCGTATACGTCCCGGCGCCTTGATCGACCATCGCGGTGGCAACCGTAATCTCGCCGCCCTCGCCAATGGACACGAACGCATGCCCCTCGCCGCCGAGCGGCAGCCACTGCGCCAGCGCCAGACCGCGGCCAACATGTTTGCGCTTGGTTTTCTGGTAGCCGGAAGATTGCATCGCCTGGGCGAGAATCTCGTCGCTTTTGATATGCGGTATAAGATGTCCGATCGGCGAGATATCGCCGTCATGCATCAGATTCTTTCGGCGCAACGCGACCGGATCCATGCTCAATCGCCGCGCCAGCAAATCCATTTGCGATTCGTTGGCGAAAAAACCTTGCGGTTCGCCCGGCGCGCGCATATGACCGCAGGGAATTTTGTTGGTGTAGACAATCTTTTCGTTGATAAAGACATGGGGAATCTTGTACGGCCCGGCCGCTTCCTTCGGTCCAACCAAGTAGCCCTGCGGCTTAAACGCGCCGTAGGCGCCGCTGTCGTAGATGTAGTTCATCTGATGCGCCACCAGCGTGCCGTCTTTGGTGACGCCGGTTTTGACTTTGATCAGCGCCGCGTGGCGCGGATTGCCGGCGCTGAATTCTTCCGAGTAATCCATCACCATCTTCACCGGCCGGCCGCTCTTGAGCGACAACAGGTAGCAGACCGGCACGTCCATGAAGTCGCCCTTGCCGCCAAAGCAACCGCCGATGTAACTCGGTTGCATTGTGAAGTCGTCCAAGCTCTTGTGAAACGCCGTGGCGGCCTGCTCGCGCAGAGCGAAGGGGACTTTCGAGCAATGCCAGACATCGGCGCCGCCGTCAGCATTTGCCCGCACGACGCAGGCGTGCGGTTCGATGTAAGCTTGATGCACCAGCTGCGTCGTGAAAGTATTTTCGACGAGAATGTCCGCATCGCGAAAGCCCGCTTCGATATCGCCTTTGGTCCAAGTCATATCGACGAAGACATTGCTCGGCGTTTTGATCTCGTGCAGCAAGCCGCGATAACCCTGCACGTCGGGGTGAAGCAAGGTAGCGCCCGGCTTCACGGCTTCCAGTGGATCGAGCAGCGCTGCTAGTTGTTCATACTCGACGTCGATCAGTTCTACCGCTGCTTCGGCAATCTCTTCGCTCTCAGCCGCGACCACCGCGACCTTCTCGCCGATGAAACGGACCACATCATCGGGCAGCACCGGCATGTCGTAAATCTTTCGGCCGATGAGCAGCCCCTTCACGTCAGCGCCCGTCACCACGGCCCGCACTCCTGGTAACGCCTCAGCTTTACCGGTGTCGATCTTTTTGATCCGGCCGTACGGAATCGAACTACGCAGCGCCTTGGCCCAAAGCATGTTGGGCAAAACAACATCAGTGGCGTAGATCGCCGTGCCGGAAACTTTTTCCCGGCCTTCCGATCTGGGCGTGGGCACGCCGATGATTTTTTTTAGCGGCATCCTGGTGCAATCAATATGACGCTCTGTGCGACGGTACAACCCTCACCGATTTTGCGTCCTATGCGTTCGATTGGTGTCTTAGTTCGAAATGACAGGCCGCACTCCGCCACCACCGGGCGTATCGCGATACGCCCAATTCGGACTTCCTCTTGGAATTTATTTTGCGCCCTTTGCGCTCTTTGCGGCTAATTATCCGAATCCGACATTCTTCTGTGTGGCACGGATGATTAAAAACCGCTCATTGCCCGAGAATCCCAGCTTCCCGCAACTCCCTTTCCAGCTTGGCAATCTCGTCTTTGGGCATCTGCTCGGTCTCCCACTTGGGAAATCGTTTCACCGCGAAGCCGCGCATGCGATAGACTTCCTGCAGCGGCACGCGGCCATATTTTCGCAAGCGCGCCGCGACGATGCGCGCGGCGGTGTCGACTTTTTTCTGCGCTTCGACTGCGCGCGGGTAGTCTTTACTATCCAATGCAGTGAACAGATCCACGCATATCTCCGGCACGAAGCTCGTCGGCGGATTGATCATGCCGGCGACGCCGAAGGGCACCAGACCGAACAAATCGGCATTGCCGGTGAACACCGACACATCCGGCAGCAGGCGAACATATTCCAACAGCGCGCCTTGGCCGTAGGCGACTTTGATGCCTTTCAACGTTGGAATTTGCTCCTTCATCCGCACCGCGAACCCGGGCGGGATCGAGATGCCGGAATATTTCGGATTCTCGTAAATATAGATCGGCAGCGGCACCGCTCTATGCACCGCTTTGTAGTGCGCCATGATTTCGAACTCGGTGTGGTCCGAATAATAGTAAGGCGGCACGATCGCCACCGCGTCGGCGCCATGGGCAGCAGCGTGTTCGGCCAATTCCACCGCGCTGCCGGCATCGGTGGTGCCGACATGAATGACCACCGGCACGCGCTTCTTCGCCTGATCCAAAGCGATCGCCGCGGTCTGTTTTCTTTCCTCGGTCGTCATCGCCGGCCCCTGCCCCGTCGAACCAAGGACAAATAAGCCCTGCACACCCGCCTTGATATGAAAATCTACCAACTGCCGCATCATCTGCTCGTCGACACGAACCTTGTCATCGAACGGTGTAATAATCGGTAACAAAACTCCACGAATCATCATTTTCCTCCCGTTACCCGAAAGTGAAATCCATCCGACTCCGATTTTTTAATTTTTAATTTTGACTTTTGAACTTTGCGCCGCGCGCACTCCCACCTGGGTATCCAAGTGTAGAACCGCATCGGCAGCTGCTCTTGCCGGCACACCCTTGGGCCGTTTGCCCGCCAGAGCAATTTCGATGGCGTTCAAAACAATCTTGCGAAACTTGATGACGCCGCGGTCTGAGACGCCGAGCTGCTCTTGACGCTCGCCCAACCGTCCCTGGGTCCCTTGCGTCATGATATCTTCCTTGCGCACGTTGCCTTTGTACGGCATGAATTTGCGCTTGTCGTAGGGCTTCACTTCCTGTATTGGCGTTTCCTTTGCGCGCATCTCTTTGAGTTTCTCGAAAAAATTCTCAACCGGGCCCAAGTAATTATCGGCGGTAAACAACATGAAGTGGTCATCGTCGTTGGGCGTGACAAACATCCAATGCTCGCATTGCGACCCGGCGTTAATCAGCGCCGCGGCGTCCATCTTGGCGTGGACAAACTCGGTATCGCCCACCTGCACGATGCTCGGCAAGGCCAAGCTCATCTCGTCGACGAATTCCGTCCCCGGCCGTGGCCCGGGCTTGGTCATCACGACTTTCATACCGTAGTTCATCTCGACGAATTCAACGTGCGGCATGTCCGTGTAGCAAAAAAAATGATCACCCCAAGACTGCTGGCCGTAGCCGGCGTGGCGATGAAGTATGCAGACATGCGCCGGGTCGGCGGAGTTTTCAAAAAAATTAAACCAATTGTAATCCGCGCGGCGCACCGGTTCGATCTGCCGCTGTCCGCCGCGGTCGAGCAGCGGCGCGTACTGCGGCAACGGCGGCGGATTGGCTTGGTCCGGACCCATGTAGGCGAAGATCAAACCACCCAGCTCGCGCACCGGATATGCGAGCTGCTTAACCTTCTGGCAGAACTTGCTATCCTTGGGCTCCGCCGGCATTTCCAGACAGCGGCCGTGAATGTCGAACAGCCAACCATGATACGGACAACGCAGTCCGCCGTCTTCGATGTCGCCGTACTCCAATGACGTGCCGCGGTGCGGACAATGCTCGCCGAGCAAACCCAGCCGGCCGTTGGGATCGCGAAACAGCACGAGCTCTTCGCCGAGCACTTTGACCGCTTGAGGAATATCGTAGAGATCGCGCGCGACGCCGACCACCAGCCAATAGCGGCGAAACCACCCGCCCGCCGGCGTGCCCGGACCGACGCGCGGAATATCGCCGAGCGTGACTCTTCTTTTTGTCTTCTTACTGATCGATTTCACGAAACAACCTCGCTACACCTTCTTTGCGTATCAGACCCGAAACTCAAAACGCGAAACCGCGTCCGCGCTATTTGAAACCGTATTCCTGCCACCGTTGCAAAACTTTTTCGCGCATCGCAGCGGTCGGCTCGGCGACTTCGCCGCGAAAGTTTTGCTTCTTGGTCAAGTCGAGCATCAGTTTCGACGTCACGCCTTCCGCCGTCGCCGAAGGTTCCAGCGTGCTGGTGATGCCGCGCGGGATGACGAACATATCCGACGCCGGCTGAAAGCGCGTCGTCAGCGCCCAGAGCACTTCGTTGGGGTCTTCGATGTTGATGTCTTCGTCGACCACTAAGACATGTTTCCATTTGCCGCTTCGAGTATAAAGCGACGCGGCGAGAATGTTATCGACGATGCCCTGGCGCATCAGCCGCTTTTCCAGTTGCAGGATCAACACGATCGACACGCCCCAGGGCGGCGCGTAGGCTTTTTTGAGCGCCGGATAGGCCGGCTTTAATTCTTGGTAGGCCGCGACGGCATAGGTGAGCGCGTCGACATAGAGGTGTTCATGCGGCGGCTTGCCGAGCCAGATGTTGTGATAGATCGGATTTTTCCTGAGCGTGATCGCCTTGATCGTCATGATCCGTTCGCCTGGCACCTGCTGCGTGGTGTAGCCGCAGAATTCACCGAACGGTCCTTCGTTACCGGTCTTCGCGGGAATTTGGAGTTCGCCTTCAAGCACGATCTCCGCCAGCGCGGGCACTTCGAGATCGACGGTACGGCATTTGACCACGTCGATGGACTCACCGGCCAAGCCGCCGGCGATTTCTAATTCGTAGACGCCAATCCGCGGCTCGAACTGCGAAGCAACGTACACCGCCGGCGGCACGCCGATGCACACGGCGACCTCAAACTTCTTGTCGCCACGCTTCTCAGCGTTCTTGATGAAATCATGACCGTCATGACCGGGCGTGAAACGAATCGTCACTTCGTTCTTAGACACCAGCATCATCCGATAGATGGACAGATTCTTGCCGTACTCGGGATCTTTCAAGATCACATGACCCGCCGTGATGTAAGGCCCGCCGTCGCGCGGATTGTTGGTGCACAGCGGTAGATGAGTCACATCGACGTAGCTGCCCTCGTAAACCACCTCCTGACAAGGGCCGCTCGCCACTAGCCGCGTCGGCAACGGACGATTCGCGCGCCGCACGGTTTCCTCGAAGACGTTTTCTTGGGAGAGACCCAACGCCAACGCCACGCGCCGATCGCTCGCTAAAAGCTGACCGACGACGGGAATCTTGTGGCCCTTCACGTTTTCGAACAGCAGCGCCGGACTGTTAGGCCGCTCGTTGTGAATCTTACAGATCGCGCCCAATTCATGCTTCGCATCGACCTCGACCTTGATCTTGACGAGCTCGTGCTCTTCTTCGAGAACTTTAAGAAACTCCTGCAAGTCTATCATCCGATATTCACCTACCGCTAAATTTCGCTTGCGACCTTGTCGACCTCTTTCGTCATCCTGAGCCAAAGGCGAAGGATCTGCTTTTGTTCGAAACTGCTCGCGTCCAGCCATGCAAAAGCAGATTCTTCGTCGCAGCGCTCCTCAGAATGACATACGTGAAAGGCTAAATCTCTAAGTCGATCTTTCGTGTTCCAACAACAATTTTGCTTCAAATTCCAACATCGCCTTGGCCTTCGCGACACTGTAGCCGCCGTTCCGTCCGGTCAAACCCTCTCGTAAATCCATTACCTGGGAAAGATAGCGGCTGACAAGCTCTCGCGTCGAAATATCCATGATCGTGTCGGGTGCGCAAATGTTAAAAGCTTGATGGCCGGAAAAATTAGCTTCCAGCGCCAACCGGCAAGCCCGCGCCGCGTCGCGCACGTCGATGTAGCTCCAGAGGGCGCCGGTGCCGCGGATCGTCGGACTCTTCTTCCGCTCGGCGAGCAGTGCGCGATGTTCTTCGGTATAGATGCCCGAAAACCGCAGGCTCGCGATCTGCATGCCGGACTTCTGGCTGAGCGCATCGCACAATTTCTCACCGACGACCTTGCTCAAGCCGTAAGGATCTTGCGGCCGCAGCGGATGCTCTTCATCGATCGGCAAGTAATCAGGCGGCAAATCGGTCACCGGATAGTACAAACCGTAAATCGCCAAGCTCGAGCCACAGACAACTTTCTTCACTCCGGCAGCTTGCGCGCCAGCCAAGACGTTGTTGGTCATCGCCACGTTCGCATTGAAACGCGCGGCGTCGCCAGCAACGTCAGGACGCTCCCAGCGCTGCGTGGTGCTGTTGAATCCACTTTCAGTGTACGGAAACCGCTGGCGCGCCAGATGAATCACCGCGTCGGCTTTCTTGAATTGCTCGATCAGTGCCTCAACTTTATTTAAATCGACGACATACGTCGGGCAAGGACATTCGCGCGGCTTGACCGCATCGATGGCTGACACTTGATGGGCGTGGGTAAACAGTTCGCGTAGAACAAACTGCCCAAGCCGGCCCGATCCTCCCGTGACTACGACGCGCATCGCTTCACTTTGCCTGACTCTTGAACCAGCCGCTCTTGTCCAGTTCTTGCAGCAAGCCGTTGTCGATAAAGTCGCCGGCCTTCGCGTCGCGCGCCTCTTTGCCCGGCGTGCGTTTGAGTATCTCGTCGATGCTCTCCTGCCGCACGAAAGGAATCCGGTCGCCGCTATAGCGCACGCCGTAGGTCTGATGCAGTTGACTGAGCGTCTCCACGTCGGTTACCTTAGTGTATTTCGACAAGACTTTTATGCTGAATTCTTTGTCGCCACGCAGCCGCTGCAAACCTTGAGTGAAGCCGCGCATAAAACGCAGCGCGCTGTCGCGGTTGGCGCGAATGAAACTGCGCGTCGTCGACAGCGGCGTGTTGGGAAAAACGATTTTCAGCTGCCCGATATCTTCCAGCTCGTGCATGCCCGCTTTCGCCGCGCGAAAATTGCTCGGTGGTGAAAGGATTACCGCATCGAGCGCGCCGGCCGTGAGTGCCGCTAATCCTTCCGGCATACCACCGGTTTGAATGACCGTGATTTGGCTTCGCTCTAGTCCCCACTGTTTCAGCGCCGCGTCCAACGCCCAGTCCGTCGAGCCGCCGAGACGAGTCACGCCGACTTTTCTGCCTTTCAGCTGCGCCGGCTGCTTAATCTCCGGCCGCGACATTACAGAGAAAACCAAGCTGTTGCCCGTGTTGCCGATCAAAACCAAATCCGAACCGCGCAGTGACGCGTTGATCACCGGTACTGACGGCCCGTAGGCGAACGGCACGTCGCCGCCGAGCATCGCTTGAATCAACAAAGAGCCGCCGCCGATATAGAGCAGCTCGGTGTCCAAACCCTCGCGCTTGAAGTAGCCGCCTTCCTGCGCCACCCAGAGCGAGGACATCGCGCCGCTGATCGCGCTGTAAGCGACTCGCATCGGGGCGGCTTTGCTTGTGCCCACGCACGCAATGATCGACAGGACGACAAGTCCGTACACTAGCGGTAGCATGGGTTACGATATTCCTTTCGCGCGCACGCCCGTAAACGAATCGATCTTGACCGCTCCGCCATTCTCGACCGCGCACGCTAGCGCTCTCGGCGGTCGGCCGCTGCGAACAGCTTCGATGTCATCCAGAATTACTTTTCTTAGCATAATCACGCCGCGATCCGAAAAGGCGAGCTGTTCTTTTCGTGACCCGAGAATTTTTTGGGTCGCCTGACAGGCGATGTCTTCCGTACGTACGCTGCCGCGAAACGGTGAGAACGTGCGTTGGTCGTAAGGTTTTTTCTCCGCTTGGGTTTCGACCTTCCGGCTCGGCGCCAGTTTCTGAAAGAATTCGGTGTCCTCTCCGGTGTAATGGTTAACCGTATAGAGTGTAAAACTCTCGTCGTCACGCGGCGTGACGAACATGATATGGGCATTATGCGACCCGGCGCTCAGCGCTTCGCGCGACTGCTTGAAGTGAGTGAACTCGGTGTCGCCGATTTGTAGAATGCTGGGCAGCGCGAAACTTTTCTCGTCAACGTATTCATTATCGGCGCTCGGCCCCGGTTTGCGCGACACAACCTTCATACCATACGGCATCTCAATCGCGTCGAATGGCGGAATATCGCGAAAGTTGAAAAACCAACTGCGCCACGTGCCGTCGTTGGGATCGGCGCGATGGAGAATCGAGAAATGCACCGGATCGGCGCCGTTCTCGATGAAGTTAAACCAATTGTATTCATAGACCCGGGTCGCTTCGAGCGATCCTTGCCCTTCCGTGCTCACCAGTGGAAGATATTTTGGCAGCGGCGGCGGATGATCACGAGCCGCGCCCAAGTAAGCGAAAAGCAAGCCGCCCTGCTCACGCACGGGATAAGAGAGATGACGCACTTTGTTCGCGAAGCCGCGCTCCTCGGGCTCCGCCGGCATTGCTAAGCATTGCCCGCGCACGTCGAATAGCCACCCATGATAAGGACAGCGAATGCCGCCGTTCTCGATGTCGCCGTACTCCAGCGAACTGCCGCGATGCGGGCAGTGCAGACCGAGCAAACCGACAGCACCATTCTCAGCACGAAATAAAACCAACTCCTCGCCGAGGACTTTTACGGCCAGCGGAATGTCGCGCAAATCGCCCGTCGTGCCGACGACCAGCCAGTGACGGCGAAACCACTCGCCCGCCGGCGTGCCGCGGCCAACATGAGGCAAATCTGCGAGTGTGACCTTATTTTTCGTTGACCACGCTGCTTGCAGCGTGGAACCATTTAAATGGGGCTTCCAAAGGGGGCGAGCACCCCCTTTGGTCGCGGGCGGGGTCAATACCCCGCCGGCGACGTGGCTTCGTTTAATAGTTCGCTGCATCGAGATCGTCGCGGGATTCGCGCGAAAAATGACTTACACGTTTGGATTAATACGTAGGCTCAGCACTGTCAATCAACTCAGCGTTTGAGCGGTGTAATCACAATCTTCTTAAACCGCCAACCTCACGCCGCCTAGCGCTATCGCGGCAGGCTTCGACTGGACAAACTTCCTAAGAGGAGAACAATCTCGGTTACTTTTGTGCCCAGAGTGACATTAGAACGGCACCCGCAATGCCTCACAAGCGACTCAAAGTGGCGAAGATCCGCTTCTCGAGCTTTGCACGATTTTTGCCTATGAATTTACCCATGGGAAGTTTTGGCAAAGGCGCCGAGTCGCTGGTTGAGGTGCTAAACCTGTGTGATCAGACACTTGCAGCCCTCGACTTGCGTGCCGAAGCGGTCGAGCCGCAGCCCCGCTCGGACAAATTGCGCCTCCTGGCGGAACGTCGCCGCGCGAAATTTAGCCGACGCTTTAGGCTGATTTTCGGCGGAATGCACCAGCACTGACGAACCAGCGCGACCCGCTAGATCCACCTTCAACCCTCCGTCCGCCGAGTCTTAGATTCTCGCATAGCGTGCCGGTTCGAAACCGGCGATAGAATCGCCGCCGGAAAAACGGCGATCCATCGAAACCGCAATTTGTCGTGAGATTTGGATTATGAATGGTGGTCGCAGTAGGATTTGAACCTACGACCTCGCGCATGTGAGGCGCGCTCACATTCAGTCTAACCCCATAGAATTACTAACAGAAATCTTGTTGGAGGCAAGTGCTGGGGACAATCAAGAGCCTTAAAACCCGTCTGAATTCGCTCTGGTGCGAAAAGATTCAATCAGTAGTATCAGTAGGACAACGCTAACCCATGGCGCTCTTTTGCATTCGGACGATGTGATGAATTTCGCTCGCCGCTCCTATTCCCGTAGAAACAAACCCAGAAGGAGCCAGCGGAAGTCTCTAAAGATTACGCGCGAACAAGGAAACGTAAGCTGCCAATCGGTTGAGCCGCGCTCGTCGGACAGTAAGGCGCTGCTGGTTTATCGATTTTGCCGCATTGGTACGTCGCCGAAGAAGTTTTGGTCCCGGGACGCCTCACGTCAATCGTTGAGATTACCAGCATTTAACTACGGCATGTTACATGGAGTTGAAGGCGTACGCTGAATGGTTCGGTCTGGAGCTTGCCCGCATCGTGGCGGATGGGCGCCTCGCAGCAAAGACTTAAAAACCTGTTAGGGCGCTTGTCGAACCGATGGAGAGTGAAGTTCAATCCTAGCATCGCGGCGTGGTCACTTGATGACTCGATTCGCTCGCGCCAAAACATTCGGTGGGATCGTCAACCCGATCTGCTTGGCCGTTTTTAAATTGATCACAAACTCGAACTTGAACGGTTGCTCACCGGGACTATCGGCAGGCTTTCTGTCTTTTAAAACCTTGTCGACAGACGTAGTGGTGCCGCTCCGCTCAGACTGTACTCTGGACTGCGCCCCATTGACTGGAGAGAAAAACTGAGAATTTGAGGTGGGCGATGGACCCGCGAGAAGGAGTCGATCGATGGGAAAACAACGACGGAAGTTTGAAACGGGGTTCAAGCAGCAGATCATCCAGGAAGTGGAATCGGGTCGGTTGTCAGTCAGCGCCGCCAGCCGCAAGTACCAGATCTCGGCCAGCGTGATCGATCGCTGGCGACGACAAGCAGGGCAAGGAGGTCTCGATATCTGGAGGTCGATCATTTAAAAAAACTCGGGGATTGGCTACGCCGGCACAAAAGCGTCAGTACCTCGGTGATCACCGCGGAGAGTTTGGCTCGATTGCCCAAGGGACCCAAATTATGAACCTGGCATCGAGCAGTTATTACTACAAGCCCAAGACCGACGGTGATGGACAAGTCAGCAGTGACGCCGAGCTGCGCGATCATATCGAACGGATACAGGGAGAGTTTGCGGGCTACGGTTATCGGCGCCTGGGCAAGCAGCTGCGCCGTGAGGGGATCTATGTCAACGACAAACGGATTCGCCGTGTGCAGCGACTCTACCAGCTATTTCCCATACGCTGGCAGAGTTTTAAGATCGCCACCACCGATTCGAATCATGG
>JAERMN010000283.1 GCA_016844625.1 Deltaproteobacteria bacterium | reverse complement strand
GATCGGGTCCATGGCCAATTTTTTTGCGATCAGATCCATTTGGCTTTCATTGGCAAAGAATCCCTGGGGGTCGCCGGGCGAGCGCATATGACCGCAGGGAATTTTGTTGGTGTAAACCATATGTTCTTCGATAAATACATGGGGGATCTTATACGGTCCGGCGGACAGGTGCGGTCCGTTGAGAAAGGCGTTGGGCTTGAATGCCCCGTAGGCGCCACTGTCGAAGATAAAGTTCATATGATGCGCCACCAGAGTGCCGTCTTTTTTTACTCCGGTTTTGACGTGGATGATCGAAGCATGCCGAGGATTGCCCGCGGCGAATTCCTCCTCGTAATCCATCACCAACTTTACCGGCCGTGCCGCTTTCTTGGACAAAAGATAAACCACGGCGAGGTCCATGAAATCGCCCTTGCCGCCAAAATCGCCGCCGATGTATACCGGATTGAAATTCAATTTTTCCTGCGGCAACTTGAGCGCATTGGCCACTTGCTCGCGCACGCCGTAAGGCACCTTACTGCACGACCAGAACTCCGCCGAGCCGTCACCTGCAGTGCTGACAACGCAAGAATGGGGCTCGATGTAACTCTGATGCACCACCGGAGTGGTAAAGCTGTTTTCGACGATGACATCCGCCTGGCGAAAGCCGGTTTCGAGGTCGCCCTTACCCCAGGTGATATAAATAAAGTCGTTGGTCGGCTCCTTGAGCGGCTTGGGTAGCCCCTTGTAGTTTATGATATCGGGATGGAGGAGTTTTGCGCCCGGCTTGAGCGCTTCAACCGGATCGAGCAGCGGCTCGGTTTCTTCGTACTCGACGTCGATTAAATTCAACGCCTCTTCGGCGATATCTTCGCTGTCCGCCGCCACCGCCGCAACCTTTTCGCCGATGAACCGCACTTCGCCGTCGGCAAGGATCGGCATGTCATAGAGTCTGCGGCCAATTTTTAGGCCGGCGCAGTCTTGACCGGTGATGATCGCGCGCACGCCTTTGAGCGCCGCCGCCTTACCGGTGTCGATCCGTTTGATCTTTGCCGAAGCCATCGGACTACGCAGCAGCTTGCCCCAAAGCATGCCCGGCATAGTGACATCGACTGCATACTTCGCCTGGCCGCTGACTTTGAGCTCGCCTTCGATTCTGGGTGTCGGATTGCCGACGACTAGTTTCGTTAATGCCATGGCTTAACCTCCTGCTGCGCTAGAACTTGTAATTCTTGTAACCTATGGCTAGGCGGACTCCGCTTCGGCCAGCGAAATTGCTTGGATGGCTCGAAGCGGAGCAAAAAAATTTGGCTCCCCTTTGTGGACGCTTATCGAACGCTTCCGCTTACGTCCACGCCGGCGCGCCAAATCCTTTTCAATAACGTCGGCAACTTAACGTAACCACGGGAGAAATTCAACGAATCCGTGGTCAAAATCGGAGATATCATGCGCCCTTCTGACGACTCGGATAGCGAGTCTCAGCGTTCGCTTCGTTGATATGCAATACCCGGCTTTTACAGGATGAAAAGAGCGATCAAAGACCTCGTACGAAGGCCATTGATCGACCAACAGCGTTGGCTAAGGCTTTGGCCAATTGGCGGCAGCGCTTGGTTCAAGATTTAGCTGGAGGAGGCTCGCTTAGCACACTTAGGGATCGTCGATTTAGCGATCCGCACGACACGGGACTTGGCGACTTAGCGAAATCGGAAATTGCCTGGGATGGATTACTTCTTGCCAGCTCTTTTCGCCGCCCAGAAAGCCTTCAATTTGGCAGACAACTTCGCTCTGGTTGCCGCGCTTACGGTCGTTTTATTAGGCTTAGCAGCGGGTTTGACTGGCGTCGCTGGTTTAGCACCTCGAAGCTTTGCCCATCTTGCTTTTTGAGCAGCGGCAATCTTCTTTTTCACAGCATCGCTCATAGTCGGCGTTTTCGCTGGCGCACCTATAGATTGGGCTGACCCGCTGAGGATACTGCGCAGCTCTCTGTTCAGCGCCTCGATTTGTTCTTTGATCGCGGCCGCCCGCTTGAGTTGGGTAATTGTCAGATCAAATAAATTCATGGGAATATTCCCTAACATTGAAAGCCAGTGGAAATCAAGCGCTTTTCGCATACTATTTTCCGGCAACGATGAGACCCCAGCATCCCTCGAGTTTCGACCGAGTTTGTGCCGTTGTCAAAATTGATCGTGATAAATTCTCACTAGTGTCCGGACGTTAATCGAACAAATCCAGTTGATTAGGTGAAATCGAGTAAATGCGTTCGGTGACGATTTTGCTAAGTAATTGATCTAACGGGATTCGTTCGAACATGGTTAGGCTCAAGATCTGTAATATTTCATACAAGCTGGCCGGGATGTTGAGTCGTTTTTTGACGATTGCGACGAGCACGTAGACCGAGACGGCAATCCAGATTTGAGTCTTGACCGCGTTTTCGCAAGTGCCATAGAAGACTTTGATACGCAGATGTTGCTTGATCCACTTGAAAAACAACTCGACTTGCCAGCGGCAACGGTAGAGATCGGCGATGGTCAATGCCGGCAAGGTGAAATTGTTGGTGAGGAATACCAAGCGTTTGCCAGTTGTTGGGTCCTTGAATCGGACTCGACGCAGCGGTGTGTCGAAGTCCTGCTTGGAGTAAAAGCCGGTGAGTACGATGGTCTGATCGCAAATCAACCCGGTGCTTCGATCGACGGGATGGGAATAGCGGCGCTGGGCTTTGAGGTTGGATTTGGCACGGGTGACAAAGAAGCTTTTGGCCTCGTGCAGTTGATAAAGCCGATCGAAGTCGATGTAGCCGCGGTCCATGATGTAGAAAGCACCGGGCTCGGGCAGCAAGAGATCCAGAACGTTGACGTCGTGGAGTTTGCCGTCGCTGATGTGAAGGAAGGAGGGAATGTTGCCACGCAAATCCAACAGCGTGTGCAGCTTGATGGCCGCCTTGGTCGATCGAAACGGAGCCCAAGGAAATACCGACAGACACAAGTCGATGGTGCTGGCATCCAGAGCGTAGACCGTGTTCTTGAGATCGACACCAAAAGGTTCTTCGGCGTAGAGGCTTCGAGCGATGGCGATAAGCGACTGGGCGAAATCGGCGTAGATGCGCCAGTCCCGACTCTCGTTGGCATCGGCCAGGGTACTGCGCGACACCCAGCTCTTGATCCCCATGCGGTAGAGCTTGCTTTGTTGCGCGCGCAGGCACGTCTCGATGTCGCGCAAGCTCTCTCGATAAGTCAGTTGCGCGAACGCCATGCAAAGATACTGATCGAGACAAGAGAAAGTTTTGACTTTGTGGGTTCCGCCGTAGCGCGCCACGCAACGCCGAAACGTGGTTAGCGGTAGATGCTTTGTGACTTGTGCGAACACCAGCGCGCCTGTGTTCATCCAGACCTCCTGCGAGTGAGTTCCTCGCAGGATGACAAATAGGGGTGTCGCGATTCAAATCGAGACCAAGAAAAATCATGAGTTATTTATTTCAAATCAGGCAATTACAGCTTTCGAGCCGCTCAACGTCCGGACACTAGTGATAAATTCTATGTATCAAGTACAGTTTATGGTTAAGGCACAAAGCCGATTTGATCTCATGAATAATGCTCGCGTTATCGAACCGGGTGCTGGTGAGTTTAATGACTGACGGAGTTGCGCCTGAAAAACTCCGGCGGCACTAGGAAAATGTCGCGATCATTTTCAAGTGGAAATTTCCTACCCGTTTTGGGACAGAGCGCCTGGTGCGATCGAATGGCCTTAACCTGTGGAGGGACAGAACGCCCATGAAATAAATCAGCAATGCTTTGCTTGCGGTCTGGACCATCGTCGATGTGGAGCCTCAAGAGTACCGGATGATCGAGGCCGCAATCCTTGCAACGGACAGCAATGTCGTATGCGGGCATGGGACCTCCTTTCTGCTGCCGAATTCATATAGCCAACACCGACGGTAATGCAAGGCCGAGCGTACTTCCGCTAACGGCGATGCGGCGGTTTAGTAGTTCGTTGCTCGACATCTTGCCGTTGGCGCATAAGTTCGGCATAGCATCTATCAACTACCAGCCGGGCAAGTTCCACCCCGAACAACGCCGCCACGTCCTGATCATCAAGCTCGAAACTGTGTAATGTGAACCGCACCAGCTCTACGACGGAACCGTTGGTGCGCTGAAAGAGAACAGCACCGCCCGGTGTCCAATAGTTCGTGTAGGGCGGACCGGCAACCGCGGTGCCAGAAATCCAATAGCCGTCGTGCTTTTGCATGCGTAATTCTTATTCTTCGATAGCTGCAATGCACTCGGCCGAATCATTTCGCGGATTGTTCACCAGCTTTGAAATGTCGTAGCCGTCCATCAACTCGGCCGGATATGGTTTCAGCAAGCTGAGCGAGTGACCGATCTCGTCGGCGCTAACCCATTCGCACGCATCGCGGTCGCTGAGCATTACTGGCATGCGGTTGTGAATCGGCGCGAGCACTTCGTTAGGCTCGGTCGTGACAATGGTGTAGGTTCGCAGCAGCGCGCCGCCCGGTTGTTTCCAGGCATCCCACAAGCCAGCAAACACGAAAGGTTCCCCGCTTTTGAGTCTGAACCGCATCGGAACCTTGCCCTCGCCTTCTTTGCGCCATTCGTAAAAACCGTCAGCGAGCACCAGACAGCGGCGGTTCTTGAGCAAGCGTTTGAAACTCGGTTTCTCGGCTAGGGTTTCGGCGCGGGCGTTGATCATACGGTTACCAATCGACGGGTCCTTGGCCCAAGACGGCACCAAACCCCAGCGGAACATCTCGACGCGGTTCTCACCGTCCAGGTGGGCAATCACCGGCGCTTGCTGGCTCGGCGCGATATTGTAGCGGGGCTTGAACAGCGGCAGATCGCCATCAATGTTGAAGCGCACTTTAATTTCCCGGAACTCACCGGGGGCGAAGCCGTATCGGCCACACATGTAGAGACTCCCAGCGGCAAGCGGTCCCGCCGCTGCCTGCCCAACTACTCAAAGCGGAGCACTTTGAAACGAAAAATGTCAAGCCAATTGCCAACTCATCCGCGGAGACGTAGTTGACGAGCGAAATCGCCGTCGCCGATGTTCCGACGGCTTCGGCAATTCAGGCTTCTACACTCAATTCCACGACAAATCCAGACGATCTTGTCAGCAAGCGCGGGAGAAAAACTTATTCAG
>JAERMN010000282.1 GCA_016844625.1 Deltaproteobacteria bacterium | reverse complement strand
TGCAGGCGACGGGTTGCGTCGGCACGGCGTCGCGCGCAATCGCCAGCCAAAACGTGCCGGTGCGCACGGTGATCTGGCTGTTTAAAAAACCTACTTTTTACGTCGTCGCCAAACCGGAGATCAAATCCGCCGCCGATTTGCGCGGCAAGACTATCGGTATCAGTTCCTTCGGCAGCGACACTGACCTGGCGATGAAAGTCTACGCCCAGAGCGGCAAGCTCGATCCCGATAAAGATATCAAGCGTATCGTCGCCGGCTCCACGGCGACCCGGCTGCAAGGATTGAAAGCCGGCTCCATGGACGCGACGACCTTGTCGCCGCCGTTCCATATTTACGCCGAACAAATGGGATTGCGCGTGCTCGCGTACGTCGGCGATTTTCTCGAGTTTCCCCAGAGCGGTTTTACCGTTTCCGACGCGACGCTCAGGAATAAACGCGACCTGATTAAGCGGCTGTTGCGCGGCACGCTGCGCGGCTTGCAGTTCACCTTGAAAAATCGCGCCGAAACGGTGCGCTTCATCGCCAAGGATTACAAGCTGCAGGACACGGTGGCGGACAAAGTTTATGCTTCGCTCTTGCCGGCGATGAGCGAAAACGGTTTGGCCACCGATAAGGGATTGCGAGTTATGATTGAAACGCTTGGCACGGCGGTGGGCAAGACCGTCGACTTTCCGCCGGAGCGTTTGGTCGACTACAGTTTGCTCAAGGAAGTGCAAAAAGAGTTGGGCGTTCAGTAAGGAATTCATTATGAAAAACAAGCGCGCGATCATTTTTGTTTTCGCATGGCTGCTTGGCATGGCGACATCGGCGTTGAGCGCCGAAGCGCCGCAAAAAATTCGCATCGCCTACGCGAGCCGGAGCAGCTCGGCTTTGCCGCAGTATATGGCGTTGCAAAAAGGTTTCTTCAAAGCCGAAGGTCTGGATGTTGAGATTATTCAGATGAATCCCCGGCTCGGCGCCACCGCCGTGGTCAATGGCGACGTCTCTTTCGCCACGCCGTTTACCAGCACCTTTCGCGGCGTGCTTCAGGGATTTCCGATGAAGCTCGTCTTCATTCATATCAAAAAAGGCCCCTACTACGTCATGGTGCGGCCGGAGATCAAGGACGTGCAGCAGCTCAAAGGCAAGAAACTTGGCGTGGCGACGATCAGAGGCACGGATCAATTGGTCGCCGAAGAAATGCTTCAAGCCAAGGGTTTTAATACTAGCCAGCTCCAGGCCGTCGCTATCGGCGACGGGCCCGTGCGCATGCAAGCGCTGATCAGCGGCGCCGTCGAAGCGGTTTGTTTGGCGCCGCCGCACGATCTCATGCTCAGAAAAATGGGCTACAACGCATTGGTCGGCCCACCGGAAGTTGGCTTGCCTTCGGCCGGCATGCTCACCTCGGATCGCCTCATCAAAGAGAACCCGCAGATTGTCCGGCGCACGCTCAAGGCGCTACTGCGGGCGCACTACCATATTATCGAGAACCGGCAAGATGCGATCCAGACTCTGATCAAATGGCTGCCCCAGCCGCTCGATGTCGCCGAACACTCTTATGATGCCGAGCTGAAGACTTTGAACCGTGACGGCACCATGACCGACGCCGAAATCGAAGCGATCATCGAACGAATCGGCGAAAAGAAACGTCCGTTGGATGAAGTGAGAGATTTCTCCTTCGCGCGCGCCGCGCTGAAGGAGCTGGGGAGATGAAGAATTGGAGTAATGGAGTGATGGAGTACTGGGCCGGAATTCCGAAAACCCATCACTGCACTACTCCAACACTCCAATTCCCCATTCTTCTAGTGGTTTCTGTTGGTATCGTACGGCTCGCCTAGTTCTGACGCGCCGACGATTTGCGCGGCGATGTCGTGGCGGCCGTGCATCATGTGCAGATGCATGTCGCGATAGAAACGCTCCAGCGGATGTTTTACGAATAATGCCGTCGAGCCGCAGATTTCCGCGCTGCTCCACATCACCTTCTCTAGAGTTTCTTTAGCCAGCCACTTGGCTTCATGGGCAGCGACCATGGCGCCGTTGGGATCGTTTTTGAACATGCGCACCGCGTTGTAGAGAATCAAGCGCGCGGCGTCGAGCATGCTTTTCAGCTCGCCGAAGCGCAGTTGACGGTAAGCGTCCTTGCCGCCGTTTCGCTCGCGAGTGTAAGAGAGCACCCAATCGTACATGGCGCGGGCTGAGCCGAGATAGTTGGCGGTGAACGCGAAGTTGATCTTGCCCATCCAGTTTTCGCCGAGAAATTGGCCTGGTTGACCGAACAAATTTTCGTCGGGCACGAAACAGTTTTCCAGATACAGCCACGGGCTAACACAAGCGCGCATTCCGGTGGGCCGCCATGCCTCGGTGTCGATTCTTAAGCCCGGCGAGTCGCGGTGCAACATGAACATGATCGGTTTGGGGTGCGAGTCGGAGTCGACGCGGCCGATCCAGAGCCATTCCGCCACGCTCGCGTTGGTGGCGTAGTGCTTGATGCCGCTGACGAGATAGCCGCCGCTAACTTTTTTCGCCGTGGTTGGTGGCGCGCCGTGCGGTTCAGCGCCGGCGCCGGGGATCAGCGCGCCGCGCGCGATCGTTGGCGCAAGCCATTTTTTTACCTGCTCATCGCTCGCCATCGCGTCGATCATCATCAGCGCATTGTTGTGCACTTGGAAACAGTGCGCCGTGGACGGATTGCCATAGGCGAGATTTTCGTCGATTAGAAAGAACGATAGCGGATCGTCGCCGTGAAGACCGAAGCCGAGCCCGCCGCGCCGCTTGTCGAGATTGGCGAGCAGCCAGCCTTCGCGATGGAGATCCTCGATATCTTCGACCGGCATCGCGAACTCGGTGTCATACTGCGCTGCGCGCGGTGCGATGCGTTCTTTAACGAGTGCGTTAACGCGCTCAATGATGCTTTGCTGTTCTTGACTGAAGCCGAAGTCCAAGGGTGCTGCTCCTTGTTAGAATCCCGATAGGATTTATTCACCGCGAAGGGCACGAAGTTCGGAAGAGTATTAAGGCTAATAGAATTACGAACACGCTACGGCGATGCATCGATATCCCCGTTACAACAAATTTCCTGAAGATATATTAGAAAACGCGCGGTCGCGCCAGGGTTGGTTTGGAGATTTTAGCTCGTGCGCTACCCCAGACTCTGACGAGTTGTGTTAGGCGTATGTGGAATTCAGACTTGGCGCTAGCGCTAAACAGCGATGCGCTAGTTGGAGGGATGCAATGAGAATTAAACGAGCCCTATTCGGCCTGTTGGCGACGATCGGGTTATCCGCCACGGCCGCCGGAGCTCCGGCCGCTGACGCGCCGGGGCGCATCCGCTTTGCCTACGCGAGTCGAAGCAATAGCGTCACGCCCAAACACGTGGCGCAGTCGAAAGGATTCTTCAAAGCCGAGTGAGATAGAAACGCGGATCGCCAAGCTCGGTGCGAAAAAGCGACCGATGGGCGAAGTGCGCGACTTCACCTTGGCGCGCCAAGCGTTGAAGGAGCTGGAAGCGGGGAAATAGGATGGCGTTCAAAGTTCAAGGTTCCAAGTTCAAAGTTTTCGGCTGGGGACCTTGAACATGGAACCTTGAACGGGCTCTATTCGTGCTAGCGATTATTGCCGCGCGCCGAAAGTGTTCTGCTGAATCATCCAATCTTTTTGCGGTGAGAGATCGACGCGCTTGTTGTCGATGCTTTGGTCCTTGGCGGTGACGCGAAGAATTTCTAGCGCATCGCTCGAGGCGCTTTCGAACCAGTATTTAAAACCGCGCGGCACCAAAATGCCTTCGCCTTTCTGGTATTCGCCGATCACTTTGTCGCCTTCGCCGTAAAACCTGACCGCGCCGCTGATAACGTACCAGAAGGCGTCTTCGCCGGTGTGAGTGTGGAGGTTATTCTCGCCGCCGCTTTTCACCACCTGCACCTGGACCTTCATCAGGTCGCTGTTGCAAACTTGCCAGGTTTTTTTTACGCCCTCGAACTCGGGGGTCTTGTGTCGGAACTCTTTTGCATCCTGCGCCATGGGTCACCTCGCTTTAAAGATTTGCGCTTAGCTTAGTCTCGATCGCTGGTGAGCGTCAAGGGCACGGCGGGCTAGAACAAATTGACAATCGGCGTTGACGGTATGTCGCAGAGTATATTACCTTGCGCTCACGAACGGAGTGCGTCTGATGAGATTACGAAACATGTTCGCTTCAGTCCTTTTGCTGTGGCCGCTGGCGACCAACGCGCAGAATCCGCCGCTGCTCAACATGGGTTACAGCGGCGCGGGCATCGGTTCGGATTTGCTCAAGGTCATCGAACGCAGCGGCCTGTGGCGCAAGCATGGCATTGACGTAAAAACGATTTATCTTTCGAGCGGCTCGCTGATGGCGCAGACTCTGTCCTCGGGCGACATCGGCATCGCTGGATTCGATACGCCGGCGATGCTCAATCTGGCCTTGGCCGGCCATAGTTTGAAAATCGTCGCGGTGCCGATCAATCGCATCGAGCCCATGTTCGTAGTGCGGAGCAACATCAAAACACCGGCTGATCTCAAAGGTAAAAAAATCACGATCAGCCGGTTTGGCTCCGGCTCCGACATTATCACCCGCGTGGCGCTGCGTTACTGGAAGCTCGATCCGGACAAGGACGTGAGCTTCTTTCAGTCCGGCAATACGCCGACGCGCGTGGCGACATTGATCGCCGGCCACATGGACGCGGGCTTGGTCAGTTCGACGGGTGTGGCGAAGATCATCGCCACCGGTTGCTGCCGAGTGCTGGCGGATTTATCGGAACTACCATTGGACTTTGCCAACTATGGCGTGGTGGTTTCGGGAACGCTGCTCAAGAATCAACGAGACCATATCAGGCGATTTCTACAGGCGCTGATCGAAGGGATTCACGTCTTCAAGACCAAACCCGAGATCGCTCGCGCAGTTCTGCGCGAGACCAACAGCGAAGCTGATGTCGTCGGCCCGCTGTATGAGCGGCTGACGAAGCCCGGGCCGAAGATTTCATGGATACGACGCTGATGGAGGAGATTCGCAAGAGCGGCTTCGTCGACAAGCTATCCGGGGCGAAGGGGTAGATTTGTTGTTGACCACGCTAATTGCGGCGCCCCTTTGTGCAAGCCGGGCGAGGGTGAGGGAATCTTCCTGAGATGGTGGTCCATTTTCGGTGGAATCGAAAAGCGGCCCCGGGGACGAAAATCCAAAACTTGTCCTGAGCGAACGCGAAGGATCTCGCTTCACTTTCTCACCTCATTCGCCCGCGCCAGCAGTTCGTATGGAAGCGTGATCCCAATTTGTTTTGCCGCCTTGAGGTTAATGACGAATTCAAACTTCATCGCCTGCTGTACCGGCAGATCAGCCGGTTTCGTTCCCTTGAGAATCTTGTCCACATAAACAGCCGCGAGCCGATAGCCGTCAGTGGAGTCCGCCCCGTAGGACATGAGACCGCCCGCATCGACATACCCCTTCTCTGCGTAAATAGCCGGCAACCGGTATTTGACGGCAAGCTCGACGATCCGCTTTCTTTCGGCGAAAAAGCGGCCACCGGCGCTCGTCATAATCGCGCCGACCTGCTTCTGCTTTGCGGTTTTAAAGGCGTTCTCTAAACCCTTGGCGTCGAATGAAGTGTCTATCTCTTCCAATTTGAGCTTCAGGTGGAGAGCCGCAGCCCTGAGCTGTTTCATTTGGAGGTCTGTTGCTATGCTGGCCCGCAGAAGTCCAACTCGGGCGAGCTTGGGGACCGCGTCCTTGAGTATCTCTAACCTTTTTGTGTTTAATTCAAATGCCAAGCTCGCGAACCCCGTGACATTGCCTCCCGGCTGCGCCAGACTGGCAACCAAACCTGCACCCACGGGGTCCGCAGCATTCGCCATTACGATGGGGATGGAAGTGGTGGCGCTCTTGGCCGCCAACGCCGGTGGATTTCCTGGGACCACAATCAGATCGACCTTAAGACGAACCA
>JAERMN010000281.1 GCA_016844625.1 Deltaproteobacteria bacterium | reverse complement strand
GTGAAATTTGCAATCGTGTCTCCCGTGCCTTAAATTTGCTTTGCCCCTTCTAATTCGGAACTCGATCAGCAAACATGAATAACTTCTCACGATCGCGTCGGCATTTAACCGCGCTTGTTTGTTTACTCACATTTCTGCAACTCTCTGCGACAGCCGAGCTCAGCGGCCAAGAGCGCGAAAGAATCCGCGTCAGCACGCTCTTCATCGGCTCGTCACTGGTGCCGTTCTGGATCGGTCAGAAACAAGGCATCTTCGCTAAGCACGGCATCGACCTCGAGCTTATCTGGATGCAGTCGGTGCTCTCGACCAGCGCGCTTTTAGCCGGCGAAGTCGACACGGTGTTCGGCACGCCGCAGTCTATTTTTGCCACATTGACCGGAAAAAATCCGCCGCCTTTGGTCACCATCGCGGCCTGGGGCTCGGCATCGGAACATTGGCTGGTGGTGCATCCGGCGATTAAAGCCGCCAAGGATCTCGAAGGAAAATCTATCGGCGTGAGCCGGCCGCGCTCGGCGGATCACGGCTACAGTACCGTGATACTCGAACGGCTTGGCGTCGATCCGCGCAAAATTACTTTTCTCTCCACCGGCGGCCAGGGCAGCCGCAGCGCCGCCGTCGAGGCCGGCAATACCATGGGCAGCTCGTTCAATCGCTATTATACGCTGCAGCTCAAACGCAAAGGTTTCCGCGATCTGGCCAAACTCGAGCGGCCGGACTATCCGTTTCCGCCGTCGATTTTTGTCGTCAAGAAAGATTTTCTTCAGACCAAACGGCGCGCGCTCAAGGCGATGCTGACGGCGATGATGGAAGCCTCGGAACGGCAAAAGAGCAGCAAAGAACTGTCGCTTCGGCTGATTCGCCAGCACCTGCGGATTCAGAATCCCGAAGTGGTCGAAGCCGCCTACGAAGACGGTGTCACACTCAGTTATCCTTATTTCACCGAGCGCCAATTTCAAATCTCCGTCGAATTGCTAAGCAAAAGCATGGAACAGCCGGTGCAGTTAAATTACAAGCTGGTCGTCGACCATAGCGTAGTCGACGAGATCAGTCGGCCTGGCATGAACAGGCCAAACTGATGCGAATACTTTGCCGCCCGCTACTCAATTGACAGCGTCGCCCGCCGTCAATAGACTCAGTCTCCACCGCAGCCGGAGCAAACCCAGGGAGCAATCTTCAATGCTGTATTCTATGTTAACCCCGCCTCTTGAGGCGGGCACAGTATTATGGGGTTTCCAAAGGGGGTGAGTATACCCTTTGCAATATTTAAACAGCGGCGGGGTAAAATCCCCGCCCGCGAAGTGGCTTCGTTTAATTGGAAAACTGCTGTCCGCCACGATTTTTTTTCGCGGGCTGATGATCGGATTTACTGTAGCCCAGGCTGCCACGCCGGAAGAGCTCTGGAAATCTTTGAAAAAGCTACCGCCAGCGGAACGAGAAAATGAATTGATCGTAGGCGCCAAGAAAGAAGGTGAGATGCTCTGGTACACCAAC
This sequence comes from Deltaproteobacteria bacterium, assembly GCA_016844625.1. Classification (GTDB taxonomy): domain Bacteria; phylum Desulfobacterota; class Binatia; order UBA9968; family UBA9968; genus DP-20. The sequence goes on along the minus strand of JAERMN010000281.1, from coordinate 3,666 downwards.
TCGGGCATCGAAAACGCCACCCGCTACATCCAGGCATTTAAGAAAGATTCTTCCGGGTCAAGTGTGAAAAAGTATTCACCACGAAGGACACGCAGAGATCGAAGGGAAGAAGATTTAACCGCGAAGAGCGCAAAGAATTTAGGTTTCAGATCTGCGGGGCAACCATCTTGTGGTTACCCTTACCAGTGCTACGGAGGGCACGAAGTTTTGATTCACAAATATCCGAACCCTTCGTGTCCTTCGTGATCTTCGTGGTGAACAAAATCAAGGTGATAGTGCCAGGTTACCCACACGGAAGCCTGAAGAGCCTAAAGAACAAAACGGAGTAAACCATGTTCGGCGCTGAAACCCTCGATCACGTCGCCTTTCCGGTGCGCGATCTGCCGCGCGCGGAAAAGTTCTATCTCGAAACCGTCGGCTTGACGTTCTTAACCCAGCGCAAAAACGCCGATGGCTCACCACGGCACGCCTACGTCAAAGCAGGTGAAAACATTGTCGGCCTCACCTTACCCGGAGTTGCCGTGCCGGCGTCAGCGAGCGGCGCGCCGCGCTACGCCATCGCCATGGCGAATGCCGACATGTTTGGCGCCACAGTGAAACGAATTCAGGCCAGCGGCGTAAAATGCGCCGAGATCGAAAATCATGGCGCCGAATCGCCGTTCGTCAAAGCCTTCCAATTCATCGATCCTGATGACAATCAGTTCGAACTTTGCACACGCCGCCAACCGCTCGCCACCAAGGACGGCATCAGCCATGTGATTTTTGAGACGGCGAATCTCGCGCGAGCAAAGAAGTTCTACACCGAAGGCTTGGGGCTCAAGTTGGTCGGTGCAGTGCGTGGCGAGACGCTATTCGAATTTCATAATGGCCAGATGGTCGGCGTCAAGGAAGTAAAAGAGTTGTCGGAACGCACCAAGAAAAAAGGCCGCGCCTGCCACGTCGCCTTTAACGTCAGCCAGGAAGATTACGATGTCATGCTCGAACGGATTCCCAAGTTGGCAGGCAAGTCCCTCGGCGACTTCCGCGCCAGCGACGGCCTACGCCCACCCGGCGAACGGAGCATTTATTTCTTCGACCCCGACACGAATTATCTACAGATCACCGCGCTCGGTGAAGAAGACTGGTCACTGATGTCAGACGAAGAGAAATGGCAACGCACGATCGCCAACCGCGAGAAGCAAGGCAGGGGCATCTCAAGCTTCGACAAAGGCATGAAGATCCAAAAATAGCCGCATTAAGGAAATAAACACTCACCACGAAGATCACGAAGGACACGAAGGGTTCGGATAATGAATACTCCGACCTTCGTGCTCTTCGTGTCCTTCGTGGTGAGTTGTCCCTTCCGATTTTTGCGCCCTTTGCGCTTTTTGCGGCCATTCTGCTTTTCGGTTGCGGCTCTGCTGCGCTAAGTCCTTCGTGGTAAATTCCACATTTTCGCATTGGCTTGCAGCCCAGTAGCATTCAAATCAATGACCGGGCAAGAGGAATCCCGAATTTACTAGAAAAGGAAACGCCGTGGCACTGGAAAAACCGATCATTCCAACATTCTCGCTGAAAGAACGCGACCGGCGCTGGTCGCTGCTGCGCGCCGAAATGAAGAAGGCAAATTTCGACGCGCTCATCGCGCTACCGCACGAAGGCCACTGGGACCAGTTCGGTTGCGACACGCGCTACATCACCCAGATCGGCGGCACCCAGACTGAAGTGGGTTGCGTTTTGCCCCTCGAAGCCGACGTCAGCGCGGTCGTGCGCGGCGAAAACGAAATTGAATGGTGGGGCTTGGCGCAGGACTGGGTCACTGACATTCGTCCATCGCGCCGCTCTTACGGTGAGCCGGTGATCGAGCGCTTGAAAGAAATCCGTGCCGAGCGCGTCGGCGTGATCGCGCTCTCCGGCATGGTGCGCGCGCCCGAAGGCGTCGTGCCTTGGGGAACATTTGAGAAGATTCGCAACGCTCTACCCAGCGTGAAATTTGCCAATGCCACGGACGTTATGCAGGAAGTCCGCGCCGTCAAAAGCGCCGAAGAAGTCGCCTTTATCGAGAAAGCGGCGAAAATTATCGGCCATGCCACTGACGTATTGATCCAACATGCCAAGCCTGGCGTCGGCGAACACGAGCTCATCGCCGAAATGCTCCGCGAAGTCGTGCGCCGCGGCGGCGAGCCGATCACCATGATGCTGTTCGGCACCGGCGGTCCGGAAGTTCCCTGGGCTCAGCGCGTGTTCACCACGCGCAAACTTAAACCTGGCGACTTGATCAACACCGAAGTGGAAGGCAAATACGCCGGCTACATCGCCCAAGCGCTGCAGCCCATCTCGCTCGGTCCCAGACCCAAAGATCTGGAGAAAATCTTCGACGCGACCAAAGTTATTTTCGACAGCATGCTCAAGTTCTTAAAACCCGGCATCAGTTTCGGCGCCGTCGCCAAGTTCTACCAAGACCAAGTGGCGGCCGCGGGTTATGAGCCCGACGGCGCGCTCATGCACGGCCGCGGCCTGGGCGAAGACGCGCCGATGCTTTGGGGCGCGCGCAAAGATTTCCCCGAACAAGAGCAGAAGCTAAAGGAAGGCCATGTCTTCATCTTGAAGCCCGCCTGCAAACAAGGCTTCATGCGCGACTCCATCCGCGCCGGCGACACCGTGGCAATCGAAGCGGGCGGCGCGCGCAGACTTGGAAAACGCGAGTTGGAGTTTGTCGCGATTTAATCCGGATTCCGAATATGAAGTTACGACCTTTGCTGAGCGAGGCGTGAGCCTGGAGTAGCGAAGGCATCCAACCGTAAAGTCTCAAAGTGCTTTTGGCTATTCGGCAATGAATCGCCTCTACTTGAGACACCCTCTCGATTGCACCTATGCTTGCCCTACGCTTAGAGGCAGAACACTATTGCCTTCGCAACGGAAGGCTCGCGCATCGCTCTTCATGTCAGTTTCAACTGCGGAATCCGGGTTTAATCGATTTTTGAACACGATCACAAACATACCGCCTTGCTTATGTCTTGAGCGCTGTAATATAGATCAGCAGACATTTCGTATTGGAGGATTCTCATGAACGACGAAAACATCAACCCCGACGCGCCGCTACACATTCGCGGCTTGAATCACCTAACCATCCCCGTGAAAGATCGCTACCGCGCCGCGCGCTTTTATATCGTCGCCTTGGGTGCTGAAGCGCATCATGAATCGGCGCCTGACCGTGTCGCCAAAGGTTTGTCGCGCTCGTTGCAACTCGGCATTCGCATGGCCGCTGGGTTTGAAATCGATCTGTTCGAGCAAGACTTCGGCCAGCCCGATTGGAATCAGTCTCATCCGCATTTAGCCCTCGACACTTCGGCGGAAGATTTGGAAAAGTGGACCGAGCATTTCAAGAAATGGCGGATTCCTTTTGTCGGCCCGGTAACGCGATCGGGAACCAAGGGCGCTGAGATTTATTTCAACGACCCGGACGGTAATCACCTCGAAGTCCATTGCTCCGACGTGCCGGAAGCCCAGCGCGGGGAATACCACGTCGGCCCCTATGACAAGAGCCTCTGTGTGCACAAACAAGAATGGCCGCCGCAAGATTTGGCCGACGAAGCCGAACGGCTGTTTCAAGCGTCGCTGGCACGCATGCGCGCGCGCCGAACACCGCACTGAGCCAAAGCCACAATCAAGCCAAAATACATGATT
>JAERMN010000280.1 GCA_016844625.1 Deltaproteobacteria bacterium | reverse complement strand
CCTACCGATCACCAACGAGCTCGGTCTGTCGCGCGCCGCGACGTCATTAGTGTTTTCATTGGCGCGCGCCGAAGGCGCCATCGAAGGGCCGCTCGCCGGCTACGTCATCGACCGCTACGGGCCGCGGCCGATGATGATCGCCGGCGTGTTGCTCTCCGGCCTGGGCTACATGCTGCTCGCCACCGTTGACAGTTACGCGGCCTTTCTCACCATCTATCTCGGCGTGATCTCGCTCGCTTTTTCCGCCGGCTTCATGCACTCACCGATGGTGTTGGCGAACTCATGGTTTATTCGTCACCGAGCGATGGCAATGACTTTAATCAGCAGCGCCATCGGCATCGGCGGCACGTTGATCACGCCGCTGCTCGCCTTCACGGTGCAAACTTGGGGCTGGCGCTACGGCGCATTCATCGCCGGCGTGAGCTTGATCTTAACCGGTATTCCGGTCGCGCTGTACGTGAAGCGCTCACCGGAAACAATGGGTTTGGTCCCAGACGGCGTGTCGCCAAGCTCGGAACAGAAGCGCAAAGCGCCAAATAAGACGGCGTGTCGCCAAGCTCGGAACAGAAGCGCAAAGCGCCAAATAATGACGCCGATGCGATTTCGGAGTACGAGCCCGACTTCACGCTCAAGCAGGCGCTCAAGACCGCCGCCTTCTGGAAACTCATTTTAGCGACGACGACGCGTGTCGGCGTGTTTAATTCGATCACGGTGCACTTCGTGCCGATCATGGTGTGGCGCGGCGCCAGCGAAGGGCGCGCCGCGGCGATGCTCGCGACCATGGCGCTGATGAGCCTGCCGTCGCATCTTTTTGTCGGCTGGATCGCCGATCGCGTGCATAAGCCGACCTTGATGGCGATCTGTATGTTCATCGGCGCCGGCGCGGTGGCAATATTAGCTTACGGCGAAAGCGAGTGGTCGCTCTGGTTTTTTACTCTGCTCTTCACTTTTGTCGAAGCCTTGTTCCCGGTCAGTTGGGCCACCGTCGGCGACTATTTCGGCCGTAAACACTTCGCGACCATCCGCGGCAGCATGAGTTTTTTCTATCTCTGGGGCCCGGCGCTCGGTCCGGTGATCACCGGCTTGGTCTACGACCGCTACCAAAGCTACGCGCCGCTGATGTCATCCTATATTGCGATCTCAGTGATCGCCGGCTTGCTCTACGCCACCCTGCGTCCACCGAAGGCGAAGTAAAGCATGCTGCACGGCATCCGAGATAAACTCACCAGCCTCTATATCGGCTGGCGCATGATCGCCGCCAGTAGCGCCATCCGCGTGCTCGGCGGCGGACTGCATGCCTATGGGCTCTCGGTATTCTTCTTGCCGGTGACCCAAGAGCTCGGCTTGACGCGCACCGCAACCTCTTTGGTTTTTTCTCTAGCGCGCGCCCAAGGCGCACTGGAAGGTCCCATCGCCGGCTACTGCATCGATCGTTACGGACCGCGCCCGGTGATGGCCATCGCCACCGCGCTTACCGGTATCGGTTATCTGCTCCTGGCCGGCGTGCACAGTTACGCCGCATTGTTAATTGTCTACATGGGCGTCATCTCGCTCTCCTATCAAGCCGGCTTCATGGACGCGACCATGGCGGTGGCCAATACTTGGTTCATCCGCAAACGGGCGTTGGCGATGTCGATCACCAGCGGCTCGATCGCTCTCGGCGGAGCGCTGCTGACGCCGTTTCTCGCATACGCCGTGCACACTTGGGGGTGGCGCACCGCGTCTATCGGCGCCGGTGTCGCGTTTCTAGTCGCCGGCCTGCCGCTCTCGCTGTTCATTCATCGTTCACCCGAAAGCCTCGGACTGCTGCCTGACGGCGATCCGCCCTGGCAGCAAGGCGGCGAGTCGAAAAAAGCCGATCAAGCCCAGCATGGATTGGCAGAGCGCGAATTTTCACTGCGCCAGACGCTCGGCACCCGTCAGTTTTGGTTACTCGGTCTCGCCACCAGTTTCCGAGTCATCTGTTCCAGCGCAGTGCTCGTTCACTTCGTGCCAATCATGGTTTGGAAAGGCTACACCGAACCCCAAGGCGCCTTCTATCTCGGCGTCATCGCCTTGTGCGGCATGCCGACCCATCTGCTAATCGGCTGGCTTGGCGATCGTTTGTACAAGCCGCGGCTCATGGGAGCCGTTATGATTCTTGGCAGCGTGTCTATTTATTATTTATTCCATGGCAGCGCGGCTTGGCAGTTATGGATCGCGCTGCTGCTCTTTAGCGTTTTCGAAGGCTTGTTCCCGGTTACCTGGGCCACCGTCGGCGACTTTTACGGCCGGAAAAACTTCGCCAAGATTCGCGGCAGCATGAGCTTTCTTTACACCTGGGGCAGCGTCCTCGGTCCGGTGCTAGCGGGTGTAGTGTACGACCGCACGCAAAGCTACGAAATGCTTTATTGGGTCCTCATCGCAATCTGCTGGTTGACCGCGATGCTTTACTTCGTCCTGTTCGAGCCCAAGTCAACCCCAACCAATCTCGCCACCGCACCGTGAACAGCGAACCTTTCAACATGATTAAAAACTGGTGGCCGGTCGTCGCCTGGATGAGTCTGATTTTTCTCTTCTCCACAGGCCTCTTCTCCGGCGCCAACACGTCGTCTTTTCTCGGCCCGATTTTGTCGTCACTTTTCCCGGCAATGACCGGCGATCAAATTGAAATTGTTCACCTCACCGTGCGTAAGCTCGGCCACTGGGGCGAATATTTCATCCTCGCTATTCTATGCGTCCGAGCGCTGCATGCCCACCCGCCACGACAATCACGACTGCGCCGCACAGTGATCGCGATTGCGATAGCCACACTCTACGCCACCAGCGACGAATGGCATCAATCCTTCGTGCCAAGCCGAAGCGCGAGCATCATCGATATGCTAATCGATTCTTTCGGCGCAATTTGTGGAACGCTTTGGTTCGAACGGCGCCAACGAGATTAACAACTACCCGATACCCAGCACCTCATCTGTTTAGCTATGGAAACCCGCGACGCCATTATCGGCTCGGCCATTATCCGGGACAAGCAGATGTAGCGCGTAGTTTGCGAAGAAACTTACCAAAGGCTAGAGTACAGATCGTGAAGCTCAATGACTTTAAAAAATACCTAAACGGGAAATCGTTAGACAAGCTCCTCCATCAAGCCCGGAAAAGTAGTCTGAGTCGAATCGTGGCTAACCAATACAACACGGTTGCGCTCCGGAAGAAGGGCCGAATTTCTACACACTGCGAGATATCCAAATAGGTGAAATCCATGAAAACGACTGTTGTACTCAAGGACGAGTTGGTTGAAAAGGCCAAAAAAATATCCGGACAAAAGAATCTGAGTGGCCTTCTTAACACATGTTTGGCCGACTGGGTCGCCAGGCCCAACAAAACGTCAATCGAGAGTCGCCTGGCGCGCGAATACCGAGCAGGAAAAAGTGAGTCGCGGCGGATCGCTCGGGACTTCGCCAAGATGGACAACGAGGGCTGGCCCGCATGGTGAGGGGCTCTGTGGTCTGGGTAACCCTGGACCCAGCTCAAGGCGCGGAGATACCGAAGACTCGCCCCTGTGTGGTTGTATCTCGTGACGTAGCAAATGAGATATCACGAACTGTAACCGTCGTTCCGCTTTCGTCGGTCAGGGGAAGGGCAACCGAACGCTTGGTTCAACCCATCCTACGCTCCGCGGATAGCCACCTTCCGAAAGATTCTCGCGCCCTTTGCGACCAAGTGCGGACGATCGACAAGGGGCGCATACAGCAGACTGTTGGAATCCTGAGTGAAGCAATCATGCGCGCCATCGACCGTGGCTTGATCCTCCACCTAAAGCTTGAAGACTACCTAAGATTTTAACCACTAATGAAAAATACGTGGAAATACGAGATTATCATTTACTGGAGCGAACAAGACCAAGCCTACATTGCTGAAGTGCCGGAGTTAGCTGGCTGCGCGGCGGATGGTAAGCCCTATAAACAAGCGCTCGCGAACGTGGAAGTAATTATTCATGAGTGGATTGAAACGGCCAAGGAACTGAAGCGCCCCGTCCCTGAACCGAAAGGCCGGCTTCTATACGCATAGGCCAACACTGCGGTATTCGAAGGAGATCATCATGAGTGAAGCTAGCCAAACGATAAGGCAGAAAGTCCACGCGTTGGCGGAACAGTTGCCGGCCGATGCGTCTTGGGGTGACGTCATCGAGGAGGCTCGCTTTCGGCGGGCAGTCGAACTCGGCATCGCCGCGGCGGATCGGGGAGCATTCGCCACGGACGAAGAAGTTCGTAGCACATTTGCCCAATGGGGCGTGAAGGTTTGATTCTCCGCTGGACGCATGCTGCGCTGGCCGACCTGATTGAAGCGCAGAGTTTCATCGCACGAAATAATCCCGCCGCTGCTGCCGCAGTCGCGCAACGCATATGAGACGCTGCCGCTAAGTTGTGTGACAACCCCAATAGTGATTTCTAGGTACCCGCGAGTGGGTCGTTAGAGATACCCCGTACTTGCTCGTCTACCGCGTAAAAGATCACACGGTGGAAATCTTGCGAGTCTGGCATGGCCGCCGACACCGGCAAACCAATCCGACAGGCTAAACTCATTCGAGTCTCACGTCGGTCAACCTGACCGCGTTCAAAGCTGAAGCCAGAGCGGCACCAATTCTCCGCACTCGCTTGGCCGTAAACAGGTAGTCGGAATTGTGTCCACGAAAATCTCCTCAATGTTTCTGCGCTAAACACAGCAGTCGCATACGAAGCTTGGGAAACCTCCGAAGATCTGACAAATCGATCTTACCGTCGCCATTTAAACTCTGGAAAAGACTCCCGACCCCTTAAAATTTTTTGCCGGTCGCGTCGCAATCAGGGAATTTTTGTACTTGCTCATGGTGAATCATTCGGATTACTGTCTGTCAGGGATAAAACAAATACATCATGAAGCGAAAATCCGTCATGCCCGCCCTTCGACATGGCTCTGGATAAACTCCGGCGGGCGTTCGGGTGACGGACAGCGTCCGTCATACCGTTGGAAAGCTTGTCCCGTACAGCGATACGGGACGGTATCCAGGTGATGATAACGCAGGAATGACGACAGGACGGCAGCGAATTCGTCCTTGAGTATCTGAGGGGGGAAAATGAATAGAAGAACCGCCATCCGGCGACTGGCAACTTTGTTTCTGACTACTGCTTCGCTCGCCCAGGCGCAACAGCCGAAGAAAGTCCACCGGATAGGGTACCTATCCGCGGTCGATGCAGCCACGGAGTCCGCCCGTGCCGAGGGAATTCGGCTGGCTCTGCGCCAGTTTGGCTACATCGAAGGACAGAACATCGCTATCGAGTACCGATATGGGGACGGGAAGCTTGATCGGGCTCCTGAGCTTGCGGCCGAGCTGGTGCGTCTCAAGGTTGATGTCATCGTAGCAGGAGGGGGGCGTTGGACCCAGGCGGTGAAGAACGCGACCAAGACGATTCCCATCGTTATGGTGGGCGCTGGGCCCGATCCTGTCGAGGCAGGCCTAGTTGACAGTCTTGCTCGTCCGGGTGGTAACGTCACCGGCATTACAAACCTTACCAGAATGCTAGGCGGGAAGCGGCTGGAGCTGCTCAAGATCCGGCCAATCCGGCCCATGTACGCGAGCTGAATGAGGAGATTCCACCTGCGGCGCGTGCGCTGAAGTTGACTATTCAGCCTCGTGAGGTACAAGCTGCGGACGGTTTTGAGAAGGTATTCGCTGTGCTAAACAAGCAGCGCCCGAGTGGACTCTACATGGTCGGGGGCCCGCTAATGATTGCTAACCAAAAACGGATTGTGGCCCTCGCGTTAAAGAGCCGGTTACCGTCGATGTACGACGACAAAGAATATGTAGAAGCCGGTGGGCTCATGTCCTACGGCGCGGACCTCGCGGACAGCTACCGGCAGGTCGCCTGGTATGTCGACAGGATCCTGAAAGGCAGCAAACCCGCCGATTTGCCGGTGCAGCAGCCGATGAGGTTCGAGTTCGTGATCAACCTGCAGACGGCAAAAAAGATCGGCGTGAC
>JAERMN010000279.1 GCA_016844625.1 Deltaproteobacteria bacterium | reverse complement strand
TCGTCTTTGCGCTCAAAGGTTGATGATTCAGTATGGCAGGATTTTTCAAACGTGGAAAAGTGGCAGGCCTCTCGAATAACCCTAACCGACCAACCCGCCGGTTTAGGACGTGCTAGGCGATACCACCAGTTGAAAGACGAGGACGACGCAGCAATAAACGGGGCATTTCGCCTGCGGGGTATTAACACCGCAGGCGACCAAAGGGGATGCTCGCCCCCTTTGGATTCCCCATTTGATGGTGCCCGCAGCAAGCTGCGGGGAATATTAGATTTAATCATCGCATTTATCGTGTGGCGGGCTTGCTCATCAAGAAAAGACTCCCGACCCCTTTTTCGAACCGAACTTCGTGCTCGTAGTCTGTGGTGAGCGTAGTCAAACCATGTTCTCTGTGGTGAATAATTTTTCTTCATTTCTTGCCGCTATTCGCCAACAGATCGCCCCACTTGGCTTGAAGCTTTTTGCGATCTTCGGCGTTAAAGACATTGATCTTGGCGAACTGATCGCGCCAGGTGGGAGTCTCTGGCCGCATTCCCCCCCAAAGGGCAGCTACACCAGAGCACATCTGTGGCGAGGTGCGGTCGCTGCAAGGAATATTAAGTAGTAACGCGTACCACTTGGCCAGGTTGAATCGTTGCTAACACTCGCAACACCTCCGGCATCTTGGGCCGCAGGTCTTTGATGTCATTGCTAGGCGCCACGATAATTAGCAAAGCAAGAGCGATACCGGAAAGATTCTGTTGGTAGGGTATTCCTTGGTCAACGGTCACCAGCACATCGAACTCCGCGCCAGCTCGTTGCAGCAGCGCTCCGTTCTTGGTCCCTTCCCACTTCACATCGGCAACAGTCTTTACATCATGACCCGGCAGCTCGTTTCGCAGCTTGCGAGGGACACATTCATCAAGCAGCACGCGCATGAGAATCGACCAGCAACTGCATCCCCTGCTCCAAGACTGCCATGGCCTGCGCCCGAGTCACCGTGGGAAAGTCATCCAGAAAGTCATCCAGGGTGTGTCCCCCGGCGATGTAATCAAGAAGTGCTTTGACGGGAACACGCGTCCCTATAAAAACCGGTGTTCCGCCTAGGATATCCGGATCCCGGTGCACAACGACGCCTTCATGTTTCATAGCGACTCCTTTCCGCTATAGTGTAGCACCAATTTCCAAGCACACCCAACAATCCAAGGCTAATTGACAGGCAGACCGTAGCCCGGATGAAGCGGCGCGAAATCCGGGAACCCCTGGATTTCGTTTCACTCCATCCAGGCTACAAAGCTCACCGCAAGAACAAGCTCGAGCTTTCTCTAACCAATCTTCTTCGGCCTATAAAACTGGTTACTCCAGGTTTCCTGTTAAGACTGATCCAAGCTTTGCGCCTTGGCGCCTTTGCGGGAGATATTCCGATTCCATTTTGCGTTCTTTGCAGTTAACCATCCGAATCCGAATCTTCTACTCTGTGATCTCTGTGGTGAATAATTCCCCTTCATTTCTTGCCGCTATTCGCCAACAGATCGCCCCACTTGGCTTGAAGCTTTTTGCGATCTTCGGCGTTAAAGACATTGGTCTTGGCGAACTGTTCGCGCCATGCGAACGGCTTGCAAGCATTGATCAGCATTCTACCGACGGTCAGATCTCCTGCCGCGCGCCGTGCCGGCGACACGCGTGGGTCGAGATCGGCCGTCCAGGCGTCGCGCACGATATCGACGGCCGTTGTCGGGTCGACCCGCGTGCACATCGCCCACAGCACTTCTTCCTGATTAGTCGGATCGATGTCGTCATCGACCGTGACATAGTAAGTCTTCATATCGCCATGGCGAAACCCCGCCGCGGTGATCAGCGCCTGCTTGGCGTGGCCGGCGTAGCGCTGCTGCAACGACACGACGGTCAGCAAACCATTGTAGAATCCCCACACGCCCGCGACATCGGTGATACCCGACCGTTCGAGATGCTCCCACAGATGCATGTAGTTGGTAAAGTTGCTCCAGTTGATCGGCCTGAGCGGCGGCGCGCCGGCGATGATCGGGTTGTCGCGGTAGTAAATGCGCTTGATGCGCACCACCGCTTCCGGCCCTTGATGCGTATAGTAGCCCGGCCACTCGCCGAACGGTCCCTCAATCGCAGTCTCTTCGCTCTCCGGCGGTATTTCACCCTCGACGACGATCTCCGCGTGTGCCGGCACGGGCAATTGGGTCAAAGGCAATTCGACCACATCCACGGGACTGTCGCGGTAAGCGCCGGCGAGTTCATACTCCGAGGTGCCGAACGGCGGCGACATCGACGCCGTCATCCACGTCACCGGTTCGCAGCCGAACACGACGGCGACGGGCGCCGCTTTCCCAGCTTGCCAATATTTCTGCGCCAGGATGCGGCCATGCTTCTGCGGATTGATCCACAGACTAATGCGATCGCGGCGCTGAATCATCGCGCGGTAACAACCCATGTTCACCCAGCCCTGCTCGGGATCGCGCAGGATCACCATGTCCTGGGTGCCGATGTAGCGCCCGCCGTCGCCCGGATGCCAGCGCGGCGCGGGAAAACTTTCGATGTTTACCGCGTCGCCCTGCTGCATGTTGGCAAGAACCGGTCCATCTTGCACCACTCGCGCGGCCATGGGCACGGAGCCGGCGCGCTTGTCGCGCCAGCGGCGCAATAATTCCAGCGGATGAATATCGATCGGCAAGCCCAGCGCCAGAGCAAAACGGCGCAGCGTGCGGTTGGCATTGGCGGCAACACGAAATCCCTCTGGATAGCCGGCGAACTTATCGAACACGACCATCGGCCCATTCTGCTCAGCCGTCAGTTCCGTCAGCCCGCCGACGTCGATTTCTAAATCGGCGCCGTCCACATACTGCACTTCACCGACCTTGTCCGCGGCTCTGATGAAATCATCCAGCGATTCGAAAGCCATTTCTTCTCCGTTAAAATTGGTAAGTAGTTAGGAGTGAGGCGTCCTTACTCCTTACCCCCTAACCCTCACCTAGCGCGCAGCGCTCTGTAGACTTTCTCCGCCGTGATTGGCAGATCGCGTATGCGCACGCCGACTGCGTCTTCGATGGCATTGGCGATGGCCGGTGCCACCGGCGAGATTGGATTTTCGCCGATGCCTTTGACTTTGTACGGACCGAGGCCGTCTTCGCTTTGCAAGAGCACGGTTTTGAGCGGCGGGATATCTCGCACGGTAGGGATTTTATATTCACCGAAATGCGCCACTGCCACTTTGCCGTCTTGCACCGGCAAGCACTCGATCAAGCCGTAGCCGACGCCTTGCACCACGCCGCCATCGATTTGTCCCTGGTGGCCGACCGGATTCATGATCATGCCGGTGTCATGGGCGGTGGTTAATTTTCTGAGCGTCACCGCGCCGGTCTCCGGATCGACGGCGACTTCGGCGACCTGAGCCGCGAACGCGGTGACCGGCGAGTGATCGTCATCGCGATTGACCGCCTCTCCGTTGACGGCGCGGCCGACACCGGCGAGCAATGCGTCCCAGCGCTGGCGTTTTTTGGTTTTCTTGTTGAGCAATTCACCGCCAGCCAAAGCGATGTCCGCCTTCGCCCATCCCAAAAGATTCTCCGCCAGGGCGAAGAGTTTTTCGCGCGCGTCGCAGGCCGCGGTGTAGGCCGCGCCGCTGGCCACCCGCGTGCCGCGGCTGCCGCCGATACCGGAATCGAACGGCACGCCGTCATCAGTATCCAACGTGTCGATCTTAATTTCCTCCGGCGTGCAAGACAGTTCTTCCGCCGTGATTTGCCGCATCGTCGTGTAAGTGCCGGTGCCTTGCTCGAACAGGCCGGTGTGGATCACGATCGAACCGTCCATGTTGAGGGAAATTTTTAGCGCGGTATTTCCCCCGCCGGGCCCGCGATAGCCCATGGCGACGCCGCGGCCGACGTTTTTCGGCTTGGGCGAATCGTAGCCCGCGCCTTTCATCGCTGCCTTGAGCGTCGCTTTGGCTCTGATGGCTTTGTAATGTCCGCCCGTGAGCGTGACGTCACCTTCCTCCATCAAATTCTTCAGGCGAAATGCCGCCGGGTCCATGCCGACCTTGCGCGCGACGCAATCGATGTGCGATTCCGCCGCGAAGAAGCCCTGCGGCTCGCCCGGCGCGCGCATCTGTCCACCCGGCAGATTGTTGGTGTACACGCGCGACGTTGAAATGCGCGCGTGCTTGGCGCGGTAGCAGCCGGCGCCGTGCGCTATACCGCCGACAACAGCTCCTGGACGAAATCCGCCGTAAGCCCCGGCGTCGAGAAAAGCTTCCATCTCATGGGCGACGATGGTGCCGTCGCGCTTGACGCCGGTCTTAAGCCGGATCACGCCGCCGTGGCGCGGCGCGCCGGCGATGAATTCTTCGCGATATTCCATGACCATTTTCACTGGCCGTCCCGTGCGCTGCGCCAGCACGAGACAGATCGGCTCGTCAAAGGGCGCGCCTTTGCCGCCGAAGTCGCCGCCGATCGCCACCGGGTTGACGCGGATTTTTTCTTTGGGAATGTTAAATGCCTCGGACATGCTCTCTTTGAGCCCCTGCGGCACTTTGCACGGCGACCACATTTGAATCCGTTCCTGCTCGTCGATCCAAACTAGACAGCAATGCGGTTCGAGAAATGCCTGATGCACCCGCGCCACGGTGAAAGTATTTTCAATAACGAGATCGGACTCGGCGAATCCCACCGACACATCGCCGCGGGTGAAAAGATTGCGCACGAACTGATTCGTCGGCGCGTCGAATTTCTCCGGCAGCCCTTTGTAGCTGTTCAAGTCCGGATGGATAATCGGCGCGCCCTCTTGCAGTGCCGCGAGCGGATCAAACACCGCCGGCAGCTCTTCGTAGTCGACCTGAATCAGCTCCAGCGCATGCTCGGCCTGTTCCAAGGTATCCGCCGCCACCGCCGCGACGCGCTCGCCGATGAAGCGAACCTTGTCCTGGGCCAAGACGGAAATATCACGGTAACGCCGCCCGTAGATTATCCCGCGCACGTCATTGCCAGTCAGCACGGCGCGCACCCCCGCCGCCTTTGCCGCGCGCCCAGTATCAATGCGCTTGATGCGCGCGTGTGAATACGGACTGCGCAAAGTTTTCCCCCACAAGGTCCCAGGCAGCAGCACGTCCGCAGTATAACGCGCATCGCCGGTGACTTTGCCGGTATTATCGACGCGCGGGCTCGAATGACCGACGAC
>JAERMN010000278.1 GCA_016844625.1 Deltaproteobacteria bacterium | reverse complement strand
AAAGGGGGCGAGCATCGCCTTTGCGATATTTTAATTGGCGGCGGGGTTAAATCCCCGCCCGCGAAGTGGCTTCGTTTAATATCAGTCGCGAAAGAAAGCTGCATCGATCATTCGCTATAATTTGACAGTATCGGAGCGTTTGGATATCGTTCCTCTCAATAACGAGTCTTTTTCTATACAGTTATACGTTTTCAATTGGGGGGTGGATTTGGTGCATAGCTGGATTTCGAGAATAAGTTTTGTCTTCACCGGTTTCATTGGCGGAGCCATTCGTCATAGGAGCCTTTTCGCGTTCCAATTTCTGAGTTTGCTGTTCATGTCGGCCTGTTCCCGGCCGGAATGGTTTATCGGCAGCGGCGGCAGGTATAACGAAGCTAACCTTGAGCTTATCCGTGGGCGCGGTGGGGACTTGGACAAAGCGATCGGCAACCTTCAGGCGGTCGTACAGGACGATCCGACATACAAAGACAGTTTGACTCTGTTGGGCAAGGCTTATTACCGCAAAGGACGTTACTTCGACGCCTATTCGATCACGCAGCGAGCGCTGGCAGTCAATAAGGACGACGAGATCGCCTGGCTGGTTTTTGGCCTTGCCCAAATCAGAGTCGGCGATAATGCCAAAGGGCTTGAGACGCTCAAAGGCGGGCTCACTTTGCTCGCTAAGGCGATGCGCGAGGAATATCGCGGATACCCCACTTGGGACCCACGCGGGTTAGTGCGCACCTCGCTCAATCGAGCAGTTTTTCAGGCCTTGAAAGGGATGGAGGAACGGGAGAACCTGCTTCAATCCACCGAGCAGTTGCTGACGCGTATCGATGAAGAAGAATGGGCTCAGCGCCACGACAAGAACGTCGATCGGGCGTTGAGCGGTGGCTAGGATCTTCTGCTGGTAATGCCGTCCCCGGGAAAATTGCAACGATTGAGGGTGGCGTCCGAGAAATGTGTTGCATAGTTCAATTGGAGTTCCTTATTCCCCGCAGCTTGCTGCGGGCACCATCAAATGGAGAATCCAAAGGGGGCGAGCATCCCCTTTGGTCGCCTGCGGGGTTAATACCCCGCAGGCGAAATGCCCCGTTTATTGACGAGCTTTTGAGCCAGGAGACTAGACCGCAGAAAGAGCACGGAGAGGACGCGGCAATGAAAGGACGGCGGACAAAGGGTTATGCGGCGAGCAGGGCCGACAAGAAAAGCGTCGATGAGCGCCTAAAGAAGCCGGAATACGCGATCGCTTATCTTAATACTATTCTAGAAAAAAATGACTCTGACCTGCTGCCATTGGGGCTGCGAGACGCCGCGCGGGCTCATGGCTTCGCGCGCATTGCAGACGCTACAGGCCTCAATCGGGAGAATCTGTACAAGGCTCTTTCAAAGGGGAAAAGTCCCCGGATCGATACTCTCATGAGAATTTTTTTTGCGCTAGGATGCAAGTTAAGACTGGAGCAGCTGAAAAAAAGAAAACGACGAGTAGCCTGACCGCCGAGCAAAATTTGCCGGCGAGACGACAGTATCAGAACCGACTGTTGACCCTACAAGGACACTTTCCCGCACCCAGAGACAAGCCCGGACAACAAACCGGATAAACAAGGAGGGATTTTATGAGAGCGATTATTTTTCCCTTATTTTTTCTTGCTGTTCTAGTGAGCCAAGGCGCGGCGCAGAGTCTGCCGCCGGAGCTGATCCGCTACGCGGATTCCATTGTCTACAACGGCAAAGTTCTCACTGCCGATAAAAACTTCACCATCGCGCAAGCGGCGGCGGTGCGCGACGGCAAGATTCTCGCCGTTGGCACCAACGCCGAGATTCAGCGGCTCGCCGGCCCGTCTACGCGCCGAGTCGATCTCGCTGGGCGAAGCGTTGTGCCGGGGTTTATCGACAGCGACGGCGACAACGCGTTTGCCGGCGGCGACTTGTACAAAGACACCATGGTCAATGGCAAGGTCGGCAAGAAAGTTCGCGGCAAAAACGTGCCGGAGATGTTGGAGCAGGTGCGTAATCTGGTTTCTCAAGCCAAGCCAGGCTCCAGCGTCTATGTTCGTATGGCGGACGAGTTCGTCAGCGATCTATCGAAATTAACCGCCAAGGATTTGGACAAGCTCGCGCCCAACAATCCGCTGATGCTTTCGCTTTCCAGTTCAGAGGGCGTCATCAACACGCTCATGCTGGAAAAAGCTTTTAGCGCGGGGCTGCGCAAAGACCATTTTCAAGTCGTCAAGGATGCCAGCGGCAACGCCACCGGACAGATGTTCAGCCAGGCCCTCGGTTTTGTTGGCTGGAACCTGCGCGATTGGCCCGAGCTGACCGAAGATATCTTTAACGAGCAGGCGGAGATCATCGATCAATTTCTGCGCGTCGGGGTGACCACGATCACCGGCCACGCCAGCGGTTACACGGTCACGATCATGAGCCAGATGTTTCATCAGGACCGTCTCAAGATGCGCATCCGCCCGACGCTAGATTTGGCGCGGCAAAATCCCATGGCCGACCAGATCCTCAGGCGCACGCCGAACCTGGTGAACTTTACTCTCGGCGATGACATGGTGCGAATCGTCGGCGCCGCGGTCGGTCCGGTCGACGGTGCATCGGATGACGGCGGCATCCTGACCAACGAGCCCAAGCGGGCGGCACACGCTGACATAAAGGGCGGGCTTTACGGGCGCAACAAGTGGACCGGGCCGGAATGGACCGGCAAGCAGTGGAAAGATCTTACCCTGGTGGAAAAACGCGACACCGAATGGACCACTTTCCAACTGCTGCGAAAACATGGCTGGAATATCAGCGGCAACCACAATATGGGTAGCGGCGCGACGACCATCGTTTTGGAGGGTCTCGCCGACGCCGAGAAGCAGTCCGATATTAAAGTGCACAAGATGCTCGGCCGCAATGCCCTCGATCACAACTTGATCTGGGATCAGAAGTCGATCACGCTGGCCAAGCAATTGGGCGACAAAATGGCCTTCGGTCTAAACTCCGAGATATTTAGTCAGCGCGTGGTGCGCGGCGAAGAGATGGTCTTCTCCCAATATGGCGAGCAGATGCATACCATGCAGCCGATCAAGGATTTGCTCAATGCCGGCGTGAATGTCCACCTGGAGGGCGGCAAGCCGAACGAGCCGCCGGTCTGGCGCATCGAGAGGTTTGTTACCCGGACCGATAAAAGCACGCGCAGCGCGCGCGAAGGACGAGTGTGGGGTAAAAACCAGGCCATCGACCGCAAGCAAGCGCTCATGATGACGACGTACAATGCGGCGAAGTTCATGGGTGACGAAAAGATGCTCGGTTCCATCGAGAAGGGCAAGTACGCCGATCTAGTGGTGTTTAACGGCGATTACATGGCGGTGGCGGACGATAAGATCGACGAGTTGCTAGTCGATTACACCTTCGTCGGCGGTAAGGTGGTTTATCAGAGGACCGGAGCGAAGTAAGCGTGGCGAAGAATTCACCACAGAGGGCACAGCGTGGCGGAGCTGCAACCAAGGATTCGGAACCGGAGAAATTAACCGCAAAGAACGCAAAAAGGAATCGGAATTGTAGGGGCAACCCCTCTGTGGTTGCCATTCCAATGCGGTTGTTAACAGCGGTGAAGATAACCAAGGAAAAAATTTGCCCGGGCCACGCAAACTTCGAGCTTTGGTAGTAAAGAGATCACAGAGTAGGGGCGCGATTCATCGCGCCCTGAGAACGATCAGACCAGGACAAAAGATTGATTAGCCGCATCCTTCGACAAGCACAGGACAATCGGAAACGCACGGAACGAAAAAAACGCCGGAGCATCGAAACGTGATAGCGGTGCGCCTGGTGGTTTTCTTAACGCTCTGGGTCATTGCTATGTTCCCGTTGTTGAGCCAAGCCGGGCATGAGAACCGGGATGTCACGACCATTGCCGCCGATCGCCTGAAGCTTCTCATCGACTCGGGCGAGAAATTCATTCTTATCGACTTGCGGCCGGCCAAAGAGTTCCAAGAAAAACGGCTTGCCGGCTCGCGCTCGATCCCGGTGACCGAATTAGACAAGCGCCTTGGCGAGATTCCGAAATCAGGCCGAGTGGTCGTCTACGCAGCCACCGCGTCAAACGATATTCCAGACGAGGTCTTTCAACTATTCGAAGACGAGCGATACAAAAACGTCACGGTTATGCTAGAAGGGTTTCAAGGCTGGGAAAAGCGCAAGTTTCCGGTCGAGACCGGGCGGCGTTAAGACATCGGGGAAGCGGGATTCACCACGAAGGACACGAAGTAGAAGAATCGGATTCGGAAAGTTGGCCGCAAAGAACGCAAAGTACGCAAAAAGGAATCGGAGTTGTAGTGGCATCCCCCCCGTGATTACCTACTCACTGCGCGCTCTTCGTGTCCTTTGTGGTGAATTGTTATTCACAGTTCTCACGCAAGATGCTCAGGACGAATCAGGTGTATCGGCTACTACTGCTTGCCTTAATCTGCTTGATTCCCTCCGTCGCATCGGCTCACGCGTATCTGGTGAAGTCCGTGCCTGCGGGCCGTGCCACGTTGTTTTCTTCTCCGGCGAAGGTTCAGCTTTGGTTTAATGAGCGGCTGGAAGCGAAGTATTCTTCGGCGTCGGTTTATGATCCCGACGGCAAGCGCGTCGACGCGGACAATGCCCAGGTATCGGGTGATGCTCCCAAGCAACTTTCTATCGCGCTCAAGCAACTTCAAGCTGGCCGTTATACAGTTAAGTTCCGAGTGTTGTCCGTCGACGGGCATGTGGTCGAGCAAAGTTTTCCGTTTACGATCCGCGAAACCAAGTAGTCGGTTGTTGATGCTTAATCCGTTGAGCAATGGTTGAGGCAAAAAAATTAGCAAGATGAGGTGCTTCATGGTCAAGTATTCGTTTGTAGCCGTTTGGCTGTTCGTCGGGTTTTGGCTGGTCAACTCTGGCGTGCACGCTGCCGCCGCGAACCCCGCGGTCATCGAGGCCAAGAAGGCGGCAGAAGGCAAAGGCTTTCTTTTTATCGCCAGCCGCGATGAGATCCTCGCTAAAGCCAAACAAGAAGGTACGCTGCGCGTAATCTCCTCGCTGGATACCGAATCCTTCAAGCCAATGATGGAATCGTTTAGCAAGAAATATCCGTTCATCAAGATTCGCATGGACGAGATCGGCGGTCCCGAGGCTTTGCAGCGTTTTTTGCTCGAATTGAAGGCTGGGATGGTGAAAGATATCGATACCTCGGAAGCGAGCTCGGAGTTCTACGTCGAGAACGCCGCTCACGCGATGAAGATTGATATCTTAGGGATGGCGCAACAGGGCGTGCTGTCCATCAATCCCAAGATGATCGATCCCGAGTACCGCAGTCTGGTCTCGGTGGCGAGCAGCATCTGCTCGATCGCTTACAACAAAAACCGCATGGCGCCGGAAGCCCTGCCAGATAAATGGGAGGATTTTCTCAAGCCGGAATTCAAGGGGCGAAAATTTATCACCGACATCCGGCCCCAATGCATGGCTTCGTTGATGGCCGGCATGGGCGAAGAGTGGGTGGTCAAATACGCCCGCCAGATCAAAGACCAGCAACCGGTTTGGCTGCGCGGCAACGCCCGCGCCATGAGCGCCATCGCCACCGGCGAGCAGGCTTTGCACCAGATGACATTTTACAACAGCTGCATGGACGCGGCGCGCAAGGATCCGACGAAATCTCTTGCATGCAAAATTATCGAGCCGGCGCCGGTGTATTTGCGGGAGACGCAGTTTATTATCAAGAACGCGCTTCATCCCCATGCCGCACTGCTATTTATCGAACATATGGCGAGCCGCGAGGGACAGAAAATCCTTGACGACCACGAGCCGCTCAAATCGAGCGTCTACGCCGACGGCGAGGTGGCGCGGCTGTTAAAAGGCAAAAAGGTGTCGGTCAACGATCACCGGACTTTCACGAATACGCCAAAGTGGATGAAGCTGGTGGTCGATGCTTACGGTTTCCCCAGAGCGGACAAGTGATTTTTACGTTGATTAAGCTGCTGGAAACGTGGAATCACATGGGGTTTGCGATAGCGGCGAACCCCTCTCTTTTTGGTTAGAGACCGTATTGCAATTCAGTCGGAGCCCTTCTATGGTCTCCGGGCGAACGGCTTAGTGATTGAATTTGCTTTGAGACATCTCCGTTCGTGATGAGCGTGTTGAAACATGAATGGAATCTTGAGG
>JAERMN010000025.1 GCA_016844625.1 Deltaproteobacteria bacterium | reverse complement strand
ACTCCCGTGATTACCGCTTCCGGCCTGATTAGATTTTTTCACCTCGCTTCCACCGCGCTGCTGTTTGGCTCCTTGGCATTTTACTTCCTGGTATCACGCCCCGCGCTTACGAGCGTCGGCGGTTTAGACTCGCCAGAGTTCGCCGCCTTCGACCGCCGCCAGCTTCGTCTCACGCGCTGGGCACTGCTGCTGGTTTTCTTATCTGGGCTGTCGGCGTTTTGGCTGCAAATCGTCGCCGTCTCTGGCTTGTCATTTGGCGCGGCGTTGAATCCCACGGTCGTGGCCGAAGTCTTGATCGGCACCCGATATGGCTTGGTGTGGTCGATCCGAATGGTCCTGCTGCTGTTTTTAGAAGTCGTTCTCAATCGTTTGGATAGAGGCGAATCCGCTACCGCGCGGGCGTTTGGCCTGCTCTCGGCCGCATTGCTGGTAATGGCTCCGGCTTTTTCCGGTCATGCCGCCGCCGGCGAAGGGTTCTGGCTCGCCGTGCAGCTTGGGGTCGCTGCCGCGCATCTACTCGCCGCCAGCGTATGGCTGGGCGGGTTGGTCATCTTCGCATGGTTTCTGCGTTGGTTGAGCCGCGTCGAACAAGCTTGGCACGAAGCCGTGTTTAAGGCGGTTACCCGCCGCTTCTCGGCGCTTGGTTTCGTCAGCGTCGCTATTCTCATCGCCACCGGCGCATACAACGCTTGGACGCTAGTCGGCGCAGTGCCGCCGCTGGTCGGA
Source organism: Deltaproteobacteria bacterium (assembly GCA_016844625.1). Lineage (GTDB taxonomy): Bacteria > Desulfobacterota > Binatia > UBA9968 > UBA9968 > DP-20. The sequence goes on along the minus strand of JAERMN010000025.1, from coordinate 13,989 downwards.
ACGAGCTATGGCCAACTGCTGCTGGTGAAGCTTGCCCTGCTTGTGCCGTTGATCGCGATTGGCGCTGTGAATTTACTGAAACTCAAGCCGCGCATTCTCGCCTTGCGCGCTCAACAGTCCGCGGCGAGCGTTATCGAATTATTGCAGGGGCTCAGACGTAACGTCACGCGCGAAGCGATTCTCGGCGCGTGCGTTCTTGTCATCGTCGGCATGATGAGTGTCACGCCGCCGGCGCGCCATATCCAGCCGGAGTGGCCGTTCGCGTTTCGCTGGAATTGGAACAGCACGGGCTTCAGTGCAAAGATTCGCACGCAGTTGGCCGACGCCCAGTGGCTCGCCGGCGCAGGCGCGATCGGCTTGGTCTGCGCGATCATCCTGCGCCGCCGGCCGCGTTATCGTTTGCTCGGCGTCAGCCTGGCGACGCTCGGTTATGGCGGTTGGATTTATCACACGGCGATTTCCATCGACGCTTACCCGACGACCTATCTCCGTCCGTCGGTGCCTTACAACGTCATTTCTGTCGCCAACGGCGCGTATTTTTACCAGGAAGCGTGCGCGACCTGCCATGGTGTCGGCGGCTACGGCGACGGTCCCAACGGCAAAGGATTTAAACCTCGACCGGCGGATTTAACGGCAAAGCACTCCGCCGATCACACGGCTGGGGATTTATTTTGGTGGCTCACCCACGGCGTTAAGAAAGACGGCGCGTTCACCCGCATGCCAGGCTTCGCCGCGAGCCTAGAAGACGAAGAGCGTTGGGACATGATCAATTTCTTGCGCACCCTGTCGGCGGCCGAGCGAGCGCGCCAGATGAGCGCGCTGGTGGAGCCTGATCCATGGCTGGTCGCGCCGGATTTCGTTTATCGCACGTTGACCAATGAGAATCGCTCGCTCAAAGATCATCGCGGCAACAATGTCGTCATGCTGGTGCTCTTCTCATTGCCGGATTCGCTGGCCCGCCTCGCCGAGCTGGAAGCATTATCGGGTCAACTGCAAAACAAAAACGTCAAGATTCTTCTCATACCGAGGGATGTAAGTGACATTCGCGGGCTTGGCGGCAAGGTCAAGTCGTTGTCCGTGGTGACCGACGGGAGCCGCGAAGCGTTCGACGCCTACGCGCTTTACCGCCGTAGTTTTTCCGAGCCGGGCACCCAGCCCGACCCGCCGGTGCCGCCGCATATGGAGTTTCTCATCGATCGCCAAGGCTATGTACGCGCCCGCTGGATCCCCCGCGACGGCGCCGGTTGGGACAAGCTGGAGAATTTTTTTCGCGACGTCGACCGGCTGAACCAGGAGACGCCGTCCGCGCCGGCGCCCGATGACCATGTGCACTAGAAAAGAATTAGCCGCAAAGAACGCAAAGAGCGCAAAAAGGAAACGAATACTTCACCACGAAGATCCTGCGCGACTCCGCCGCAACCGAAACTCGGAATATCTCGCGCAAAGACGCAAAGGACGCCAAGGAGGAACCGATTGTTCACCACTAAGATCACGAAGGACATGCAGGTTTCGGACGATTGAAAATTCGAACTTCGTTCTCGGAGTCTGTGGTGAGCGTAGTCGAACCATGTCCTTCGTGGTGAGAAAAGAATCCATGGCGAATGCTGCTTCGTTTGACGCTAGCCGAAGCGCGGTAGTATAAAGCAAACAATTATCCGAGTGATTTTGGAGCGTTATTTTCAGGCCCGGGGTTTGGCGTGAATACAACAAGAGTCCTGCTTAGTTCGGTCGTCTTCGCTTTTGTCACTTGGGTGTCAATTTCCACCGTGGGCTGCCGCGACCGGGAAGATGATTTAATGAAACGTATCGCTGTGGACGCCTGGGGGCTGGCGAAAGTTGGCGAATAAAGTAAAGGGAAGAAATTATTCATGACGATTAGAAAGAATAGATTATGGTTCATAGTTGCCGCGGCGCTCGTGTTGATGAGCGGTCAGGCTCCGGCCCAGTCGCTGCCCGCCGAGGTGATTCGTTACGCCGATCTGGTGCTGCACAACGGCAAAATTATTACGGTCGATGCCAATTTTACGTTGGTCCAGGCGATCGCGGTGCGTGATGGCAAGATTCTCAAAGTCGGGCGCGACGCGGAAATTCTCGCCCTCGCCGGACCGGCGACGCGCCGGGTTAATTTGCAGGGGCGCGCGGTGATTCCCGGCCTCATCGACACTCATTCGCACCTGCATGAATACGGCCTCGACCGCCATGCGCCGACGATGAATCCGGATTTATTGGAAGTGAAGATCGAAGGGCGCACGGAAGAGGAAATGCTTGAGCGCCTGGCCGAAGCAGCCAAGAAAAAGAAACCGGGCGAGTGGCTAATTACGCGCATTCGCCCGCGCAGCGTCGCCGATGGTTTCGTCAATAATAAGACGCGCTTCGACTTGGACAAGATCACGCCGAACAATCCGACGATGGTTCACGTCACCGACACCAAGGCGATGGCCAACAGCAAAGCGCTGGAGCAGTTGCTCAAGCGCTACGATACGTCGCTGCTCGAGTTGCCCAAGAACAAACAGGGCGAGTTCACCGGCCGGATCGGCGCCGGCGTCAGTCTGATTTTCTACGAAGAGATCATTCCCAAGCCCAAGCCCGAAGATCTGGCGCCGATCTATTTGAAGGAACTGGAATTGTGGGGCGCCGCCGGGGTCACCACCTGGTCTTCTTCTCTCGGTTCGGAAGCGATCTCCGCTTTTCATTACATGGACCAGAGGGGCATGATGCCGATCCGACTCGCTTATACCAACGAGGCGGGTTATCGCGACAACATTCACGGCGAGAGCTTCGTGCATCGATTTGGCAATCTGATCGGCCACGGCACCGAGCGGTTCTGGTTGATCGGCATATCCTCCGGCTCGACGGATTCTTCTTACCCAGGAGTATGCACGACGCTTTCTCCGGACCCAAAGATTAAGGCGCGCGAAGATTGCCGGCTCACCACCGATAACGTGCGCGGGCGCGCCGCTTGGGCCGCGGTCAAGGCGGGCAATCGCATCGCGGGAACCCATAGCGCCGGAGACAAAGCCACCGACGTGCTAATGGACATCATCGAAAAAGCCAGCGCCGAAGCCGGGCTCACTTTGGACCAGATCCGCGCCAAGAACCATGGCATCGATCACTGCACCATGAATCCGCGCCCGGACCAAATCGAGCGCGCCAAGAAACTCAACATCATGTGGAGCTGCGCGCCGAAGTATTTGTTGCGCGCCAATCGTGTCATGAGCGATTACGGCGAGGAAGCGGCGCACCGCTGGGTGCTGCCGATTAAGTCGATCATTGACGGCGGTGGCAGAGTAACCTGGGAACAAGACGATGCCGACTTGGGGATCAAGCCCTTTTCGGGGTTGGGGATTTTGATCACGCGTAAAGATGCCGACGGTAGGGTTTGGGGCGCGCGCAACGCCATCGACCGCAAGACGGCGCTCCTGATGGCAACCCGTTGGGCATCGGAATACGTCCTGCGTGACAAGCTCTTGGGCAGCTTAGAAGCGGGCAAATGGGGCGACATGGTCGTGCTGGATAAGGATTACATGACGGTCAGCGATGAGGAGATTGGCAAAATCACCAGCGTCATGACCATCGTCGGCGGCAAAGTCATCTTCGACGGCTTAAAATAATTATGCGCGCCTGCCGAATGCCACTCAACCAATCCATCGGCGCGGTCTTATCTGGCCTGCCTGGCTTCGCGGCCATCGGGCTTGTGGCTCTTGCGAGCGTTTTCCTATGGGTGATGGCAATGCCGTTAGCCCAAGCCGGCCACGACGACGAATACATCGAGACCGTTCCCGCCGAACGGATCAAGAAGCTGCTCGATGGCGGCGAGAAGATCGTATTTGTCGATCTGCGTCCGTCCGGCGATTTTCAAAAGGCGCGCTTGGCGGGCGCGCTGTCGATTCCGATCTCTGAATTGTCGAAACGTCTCGGCGAGATCCCCAAAGCGGGCCGCGTGGTGCTTTACTGCGCTTGTCCGCCGGGCGGCATCGATGAATCCTATTCGTATTTAATGCTGCGCGGCAAGGGTTACCGCAACGTGGCCGTGCTGGAAAACGGCTTTTCCGCCTGGGCGCAGCGCAAGTTTCCCACTGAGGGCCGGTGATGTGAACAGAAACGGATGTTTCACCACGAAGTGTGCCATGAGCTTACGCTCGTCCGCTGAGAATGAAAATGGCGGGATTTCCCTCCACGTGGTCCTCCCCGCGACTCGTCATTCCCGCGCACGCGGGAATCCAGGTTTATTCCGCCGAATTAGTCTGGATACCCGCTTTCGCGGGTATGACGGACCCAGGCGGCCTCTTCGTTGTCATTCCCCCTCAGAAGTATTTTCGAAGGAGGGCACGAAGTTTAAGAATTTAGATATCCGAAACCTTCGTGCTCTTCGTGTCCTTTGTGGTGAGCTCGAATTTTCTCCTGCTTCGCTGAGATTGAGCGATGACGCAACACTGAAACAAAAATGCCGATTCGAAAATATCTTGTAACCGCCGGTTATCTGTTGCTCTTGCTGTTCTCCATGGGATTGTTGGGCTACGGCTGGACGATGCGGCAGTTCGAAGCCGCCCAGAACGCCTTTCACCAGGGCGATAGCGCGGCAGCGCTGGAGTCGTATCGCCGCGCTGAGATGCCATTTCAAAAACTTCCTTGGTTGGCGAAGTTATTCAGGGAGGAATACGCGCAGGTCGGTCTCAATCAGGTGGCGATTCTCTACGACCAGAAACAAAACCAGGAAGCCTTGGAGAAGCTCGAACAGCTGCCGACTTATCTGCCGGCGGTGGCCGAGAGCGGTGATTATGGGTTCTGGATGGGTAACCTGTTGTTTCGCCAAGCGATCGAGAGCAAGAACCCGGAAGCTTCGTTGAATGCGCTCAAAGGCGCGCTGTCCGAATATCAGAAAGGCCTTGCCGCTAAGCCCGACGATTGGGACCTAAAATTCGACTACGAGTTGGTGCGCTCGATTTTCGCTAAGCAAGATCGCAATCAAGCGAAGCAGGAGCAAAAAGTCAAAACCCTCATCGAAAAGATGCGCCCCCAAGATCCGTCGCAGCAACAGATGGCCCCTGAGAAGCGTGGCTGAGAGTGGCGAAGGGCGGGGAGCAAAGCGAAAAATACCAGCAACGGCTAGAAGCGCGATAACCCTGCGATGAAATTTCTCTATCCTGACTATTTCAAGCTGTTCTTCCTGCTGCTCGCATTGCTGCCTTGTTGGCTCTATTTTCTCCATACGAAACGGCGCACGCGGAAAATATTAGGCGTCGGCCGAGCGCTCACGCGGATCTCGCATCTCGCGTCCATGCGCAAAGACTTTTTGCGATGCGTGCTATTAAATCTGGTAATGGCGGCGGTGATCCTTGCGCTGGCTCATCCGCAGCGGATTCAAGAGCAAAAAACTCCCCAGCCCGGCATCATGGATTTGGTTTTCCTGCTCGACACCTCGCCGTCGATGCGCGCCGGCGATGTCCAGCCGTCGCGACTGCTGCGCGCTCTGGAAGTGATGGGTTCGTTTGTCCGCACCAAGTTGGCGCAGGACCGCATTGGCCTGGTCTCCTTCGCCGGCAACAGCATGATCGTGTCGTACCTGACCGAGGACGCCAATAATATTCACTACTACACCGACTACCTAAAAGACGACGCGACGATCAACCACGGGACCAATATCGGGCGCGGGCTGAGAAACGGTCTCACGGTGATCAAGAAGGAAACTGAAATCGTGCCGGAGACGGCGCGCCACAAGAAAGTTTTCATCTTGCTATCGGACGGCGAGGACAACGGCAACGAACTCAAAGACGCGCTCGCCGAGGTGAAAGCGCAGGGCATAAAAGTTCATACCATCGGCGTCGGTTCGCGCGACGGCGCGCCGATACCGATCGGCTATGAAAAGGACCGGCCGATCTATCTTGAGGATGACAAGGGCAATCGGATCACCAGCCGCTTCGACGAGCACACCCTGCAATGGATCGCCGAGAGCACCGGCGGCAAATTCTACCGCTCGTTCAGCGGTCTGGAGTTGGAAAAGTCCTTCGCCGAAATCGTTTTGAGCGAGCGCGAGATTACCGGATTTAGAAAGTCCATCGAATATCAGGATTTTCATCACCTGGTTTTGATGGCGGCGGCGGGGATGTTTCTGGTCGCCCTGCTGCTATAGAGCGATTGAGAAGCGGTGTAAGGTCGAGATTATGAGCCAAAAGAATTTTCACCCCGAAGATCACAAAGGACACGAAGTTCGGACTATTAATGATCCGAAACCTTCGTGCTCTTCGTGTCCTTCGTGGTGAATACGGTTTTTGGTTCTTCGGTTGCTACGCTGCCGTGCTGGCTCATTCGCGGTGAAATGAATTTGTGAATAGAGCGTGATCGTGCAAGATCGAGAAACAAAGTCTCAAGAGCAAATCTACAGCGCCGTGCAGGCGGTGGCCGAGGAGATCAACAAGGTGATCGTCGGCCAGGAGTGGCTGATTCAGCGCTTGCTCATCGGGCTGTTCTCCGAGATCCCCTATTCGTTTCGACGCGATGGCGACGAGAAGTCGGGTTACGGCCATGTGTTGCTCGAAGGCGTCCCCGGCTTGGCCAAGACGCTGACCGTGATGACTCTGGCCAATACCATCAGCGCCAAGTTTCAACGGATTCAGTTTACTCCCGACTTGCTCCCCGCTGACATCATTGGCACGCGTATCTTCGATACCGCGCTCAGCTCGTTTCGCACGGAGAAAGGGCCGATCTTTGCCAATTTGATTCTCGCCGACGAGATCAATCGCGCCTCACAGAAAACTCAGAGCGCGCTTTTGGAGGCGATGCAGGAGCGCCAGGTGACGATCGGTGAAACAACCTATCCGTTGGAGGAACCCTTTTGGGTTCTCGCGACGCAAAACCCGGTGGAGCAAGAAGGCGTCTACGCGCTGCCGGAAGCGCAGGTCGATCGGTTTTCCTTGAAAGTTAAAGTCGACTATCCCTCCCACGCCGACGAGGCGGCGATGTTAGCGCGCAACTTAAGCGCGGTGACCGTGCAATCGATCATGACGCCGGCGGACGTGATTCGTATTCGTAAACAAATCGGCCAGACTTTCGTCAGCGACGCGATTCGCGAGTACGTCATCCGTATCGTGCGCGCCACGCGCAACGGTTTGCCGACGAGCTTGACCTTGATCAGCGAAATGGTGCTGCACGGCGCCTCGCCGCGCGCGGCACAGCATCTGCTTGCCCTAGCGCGCACGACGGCCTTCTTCGCCGGACGGGGTTACGTGCTGCCGGCCGACGTCAAGCGGATCGCGCCCGATGCCCTGCGCCACCGTTTGATCCGCACCGTGCGCGCCGAAGCGGAGAATATTTCGCCGGATGAAATAATCGACGAGATGTTAGGCAAGGTGGCGATACCGTAGGGTAAGACAATTAAAAATTCAAAATTAAAAAATGCCGATATTTGAGCGCCTTGCCATTCACCCTTTACTCCTTACGTGAGGGGAGAAGGGATGCGGAGGCAATCGATGATTCCCCGAGAACTGATGGAAGAATTGCGTTATCTGGAGATCTATACGCGCAAAGCGGTGCGGGATCACCATGTCGGCGATTATCGCAGCCCCTTGCGCGGGCGCGGCTTTGAGTTCGATCATCATAAGCGCTACCAGCACGGTGACGACTACCGGCAGATCGACTGGAACGCCACTGCGCGCATGGGTTACCCGTACGTGAAAAGAGATTTTGAAGAAAAGGAGTTAAGCGCCGTCATCATCGCCGATCTGTCACGCTCCATGGACTTCGCCAGCGGCGATGGCTCGAAGCGCGAGTTGCTGGTGCGGATCGCCGCGACTTTGGCATTCTCTGCCGCCACCGACAACATGAAAGTCGGTCTGCTCGGATTCACAGATCGCATTGAATTGGATTTGCCGCTGAAAAAGGGGCCGGCGCACAGTTGGCGCGTCGTCGAGGCACTATGGGACGCGAAGCCTCGTTCGACGCGGACTAACTTTGCCCTGCCGTTCGAGCATTTGCTAACGCGACTGACGACGTCAACGCTATTGTTTCTGATCTCCGACTTCGTGCAGTTGGAAAATAGTTTTCACTCCCATGCGCTACGCCATCTGGCGCGCAAGCATGATCTCATGCCGGTCGTCATCGAAGACCAGTGGGACACGGCGCTACCCGGCGGCCAAGGCTTCGTGCGCTTGCGCGACGCCGAGTCGGGCGGCGCGATGGTGCTGAATCTCAGCCGGCACAACAAGAGTATTTATCGCACGCTCATGCTAGAGCGCAAAGTTGGCCTGCAGCGTTCGTTCTACAATCTCAATCTCGATCATCTGTTTCTCCGTGTTGACGCGCCCTACTTGGAGTCGCTCCTGGGCTTTTTTCTCGCGCGTAAGAGGCGCAAATGAAACCGCTCGCGTCAATAATTTTGTTACTCATAGCTCTGCTTACAATCGGCGCGGCTGCCCCGGCCGATAAGAAGGCCAAAGACCCCAAGATTGCATTGTCAACGCAGCTGGACCGTACCGCGATCTGGGTGGGCGATATTTTTTACTACACGGTCAAAGCCGTGCATGATCCGGCCATCGAGATCGTCGTCGACAATCTAAAAAAAGAGAATCTGAATTTAGCGCCGTTCGTGGTGCGCGAGATCGCCGTGCGCCAAGGCTCGTTCGGCGCGAATAAGAACGTCACTGAAGTCAAATTCCAACTCACCACCTATGAGAGCGGCCAAGTGGAGCTTAAGATCCCGTCATTCCCGCTTTACTATTTCACACGCACTGCCGGCTCTCGCACTGCCGGCGAAAGCGCCGCCGAGTCCGTGCCGGTGCCGGTTACCAAGGTGGGCCTGCGTTCGACTCTAACCGCCGACACGCTTCGACCTCGCGATAACCGAGAAATTTGGCAAGTGACGAGGCCGAAATGGATGATTCCGTTCGCTCTCGGCCTCGCGGGAATCGTCTTGTTAGCGATCCAGCTGGTTCGCCGTCTTTGGGCCAAATCGCATCGCGACAAGCCGGTGAAAAAGCGTCTGAGCCGGCGCGCGCGGCAGCGCATGCTACGCGACTTCATGCAGCAATCGCAATCGATCGGCCGGGATTCGCCTGGGGATCAGCAGCGTTACTATTCCGAAGTGAGCCAGTTCCTGCGCGGCTATTTGAGCGAATCGTTAGCAATCGACGCCGCAAGTCTCACCGCACAGGAAATTGAAACGGCGCTGCGAGAGCATGGACAAAACGGTCTGAGTGCGCCGGTGAGAAATATTTTAGAGCGCTGTGAGCAGGTGCTGTATAGTCCGCAAGGCCCTCGACTGGGGAAAGACTGGCGCGAGCAAGTGCAGGGCGAACTCAGCAAGTTCGCCGACCTGGCGCGGCATTAAAGAAGAGAGTTAACTGGGAAGGGCGCAAAGAGCGCAAAAGAACAAAACAGATTATCTCCCGCAAAGGCGCTAAGGCGCAAAGGTTTTAAGAAATTAATTCTTTTCCGAACTTGGCGTCTTTGCGCCTTGGCGGGAGAATTCTTCTTTTTATGCAATTTGCCCGGCTCGACCTGCTCTGGATTCTGCTCGCGATTATCGGCTTGGTCTTGCTGATTCGCTGGCGCCGGCGAAAAAATTATTTCGCTCATCCACTCTTGTTCTATCTCAAGCCGCATCTGCACCCGGCTTCTCCTTTGGTTTATTTGCCCAAGTTTCTTGAATACGTCGCATGCGGTTTTCTCGTCGTCGCCTTGTTGGAGCCGGTGTTACCCTACGCGGAGCGCTTGGTGGCGAAGCAGGGGTTGGACATCATCATGGTGCTCGACCTGTCGTCGAGCATGCAGGAGCCGATCGACCTTAAAGGTTCTTTGGAGCGGCAGAGGCAGGGGATCAAGACTAAAGAAAAAAGCCGGCTTGAAGCCGTCAAGGAGGCGATGGCGGCGTTCGTGCAGCGGCGTCAAGACGATCGCTTGGCCGTCGTAGTGTTTTCGGAAAACGGTTACGTGGTGGCGCCGATGACCTTCGACGCCGCCTACGTTCGGCGTTACTTGCAAATGGTCGATAACAAAACTCTCGCCGGCGAAGGCCAGACCGCCATTGGCGAAGGAATCTTTACTTCCGTCGACCTGGCTCTGAAGCAGGCGCGCGGCGGCAAAGGCGCAACCAAAGGAAAAGTGATGGTCGTGCTCACGGACGGCGAGAACAATACCGGCCGGGATCTCTACGAGGCGATCGCGAAAGCGAAAGCGGATAATTTTAAGATCCACTTCATCGGCGTCGAGGTCGACCGGGTGCGCGACGCGCCGCGGCTAATCGCCGCGGTGGAAAGTACGGGTGGCAAATATTACGACGTGCGCGACGCGAAGCAACTCGAAAGCGCCTATGCGGATATCAACAATACTGAAAGAGGCGCTTTCCTAGTGAAAACCTTGGACAAGCAAGTGCCGTGGTTTTATCCGTTTGCGTTGGCCTCCCTCGGCTTCCTCGCCGCCAGCGTAGCGCTGCGGGCGATGCCTTACTTTATCGAAGTTAGCTGAGAAGATACTGGAGTATTGGCGTGGTGCTTGCTGGAGCAATGTTCTTCAAACCCATCACTCCAACGCTCCACCACTCGCTTACTCCACAGCTTCCGTTGTGAGCGGCGCTAACGCTCGTCTGCCGAGCCTAACCGCGCCTTTGTCGGTGATCAAATAATGTTCGCCAATTTGAACGACGCGATTTTCCCGGCCGATATCTTCGACCGCGCTTCGTTTCATTCTGAGCGCAGGTTTGAAGTCGAAGGCCATGCCCGGCACCAGGACGATATCCGAATCGCCTCGCGAGTTTGTCGGCCCGAGGCGCGGCCGGGAGAGATTGCTGATGCCGCTGCTGTGGAGCACCACACCCGAACGATCATCGGCGTTCAGTTTCTCGACGATCGCCGCGTAGTGATCCACCAGTTGACCGCAGGTAGTTTTGCCGGGGACGATGAAGGCGATGGAATCCTGTAAAACTTTAATCGCCACATCCATCGCCGTTTTGTAATAGCTATACCCCGGCGTGCTCGGCCCGCCAACGAAAATCGAGTGATTGACTTGGGCGCGGTAGCCTTGCACGGTGGCGTCGATTTCTTGGCTGATGATTTGTCCGGCTTTGAGTGGATCGTCGACCGGCGCTCCGAGTGTAGCATTGGACGCCTGGTCAAGCGCGATTGATAATCGCGTCGGATCTTCACCCGTCTCAGCGAACATAGCCATATAGGTTGGGAACCAAATATCCGCTTGGGTTTTCGCCGGCGCGCGCGCGGCACGGACAATTGTTTCGACCGCCTTTTCCGCCGCCGCCGCCGAGCGGCGAACCGCATCTTGTTCTTCGGCACTTTTGACCATCGCCGGCTCGTCGATGGGACCGGCATCGGTGCCCCATTTCTCGATGGTCAGTAAACTTACTCCCGGCAGTGCCGCTTTGAGATTGTCCAAAAAAGTTACCGGCACCATCCCTTCAGGATCGAACCGGCTGCCGGTGAGCTTAGCAACGCCGATGCGCGTGCCGGCTCGGTCCAGTCCAAGAGCTTTCAAGCGCGCGATCACCGGCTTGGAACCATCGTCTTCTTCAATGACGAGTTTTCCGTCGGCGGTCCATGAGCCAAGCCGCTTCGACCAGAAACTTTTATTACGGCCCGAGCCGGTATAGGCATGGACAGGCTTCGCGGCATCGCGCGGAAAAATGACATCGGCGGAGCCGCCGCGACCGCCAATTTGGGTTAAGTAACGGGGATAGGTTTTGTCGCTGCTCGAAGGCGCCAGCAGTGCGTCCAGATTCCACTGCGGCCTTGCCATAATGCGCCGGATCGCTTCCCAGCGCCGGTTGCGCTCGGCGACGGAAAACATCGGCTTTGAAACCACTGCGCCGGCTGCTTTGGATTCGGCGCTGTGAACTTGCGGCGTCGATGGGCCAAACCATCGCGCCATCGGCACGCCAATGCCAATTGCCGAAATGTTGCGCAACGCCGCACGCCGGGAAATTTTTTTAGCCATGGAAGGACTCACTCCTCGGCTATTTCGCAATCAATGAATCAACCAAATTGTCGCGCGCGATGAAAAATCTGATCTCACCACGAAGATCACCCTTCGACGTCGCTCAGGCCAGGCTCCGGACACGAAGGGTTCGAAAAATTTTTACTCCGAACTTCGTGCTCTTCGTGCCTTCGTGGTGCATACCCTTTCACATTGGGTTGCGGTCAACCGCCTAATTTACCACGTTGCTGTCATAGCGGCTTTCAAGTTCTCATTCTCGTCCCATTGCGCATCGGCGGGCAACACCAATTCAGCCGAGCGTATGTGATAGACATCCCCGTGCAGCGCCGCGTAGGGCGCAACGCCTTCCTGGAGATCAGCTGCGGCCTTCAATAGTCGCCGGCGCATGGCGACGATGCCGATATCGCTGCTGCCTAAATGCTCCCGGGTGCGGTCGACGATCTTGCCCATGCCTTCCTGAACCGAGAAATCTTGCTCGCCGATACCCTTGATGCCGGTGAACGTGAGAGTTTTCTGCGCCTCGCGGTCGATCAGATAATCGTTGGATATATTTCGCGCCGGGTAGTGCGTGCCCGGAATAAACTCGACGTGGACGCTGGCGCCGGCCCTCATTTCCGCGATCTCCTTTGCGCTCAAGGGTTGTTCAAAATTCCAGGTGAAGACCCAACGCATGCAATTTTCGTCGTCTATGGGCACGAAGGCGTGGGCAATTTTTTTGCTGAGACCGCTGCCGCCGCCGGGAGGCATGGTGTAAAACGGCATGAAAAAATTATTGTAGCGCCAATAATCGGTGCCTTCACGGCCACGATACTTGCCGCCGATGAGGACGCCATAGTCGGTATCCTTGGCGACCAGCTTGGGCGGATTGGTTCGCACCCGATGCACAATGCGCGCATCGCCGTCACGCTTGCCTTGCTGCTGCCATTCATCAAGCCGGCGGTGGGAGTCCAACGTGCTATGGAGAAAAACCGAATGGACGGTGTCGATGCCGCCATCGATGGCCTGAACGAAGTTGTTTTGCTCGAAGTTCCAAGAAGTAAATCGGTGTCCGTCCGGAACCCGGGCCCATTCAAATTCCGGCAGCTCCGGAGTTTGTTCTTTCGGTCCCATGTAGGTCCAGAGGATTCCCGCTCGCTCGCGCACCGGATAGGCGGTGAGCTTGATATTTTCCTTGAAAGAACTCTCCGCGTCTTCGGTCGGCATGTCCAAACACTTACCGTCCACGTCGTACTTCCAGCCATGGTATGTGCAGCGCAGGCCGTTCTCTTCGTTGCGGCCGAAAAACAGGTCGGCGCAGCGATGCGCGCAGGCGCGGTCGATGAGTCCGATGCGGCCGCTGGTGTCGCAAAACGCCAGGAGCCTCTCGCTCAATAACGTGACCCGCACGGGCGGCCCATCAGGCTCGGATAAATCGGTGGTGAGTAAAAACGGCAGCCAAAACCGCCGCATCAGTTCGCCCATTGCTGTACCGCGCCCAACGCGCGTCAAGCGCTCATTCTCTTCACGGGTAAGCATCGCTCGCTCCTCCGACAAGGACTTTGCCTATATTAACCTGCCCATTCTGTGCAAGGTTAAGTTTCGCCAGCAAAGATTCAGCCGAATCGAATATCCTAAGTGATGGTTGGGAAGATAGCCGCAACCACTGATGGGTGTCAAGAAAGAGTTGCCAGGGGATCTGAGTCAAATTTGCGGTATTCACGTAACCATCAACGGAATTGTCGCAAGTAGACACCATGCCTGACGGTGTGGCAGTAGTAGCAATCCGTTCAAAGTTTCGCGTTCAAGGTTCAAAGTTGAACGCGCACCGGACACCGTGTCAGACTTGCCTAAGTCTATTTACAGTTTTCCTTCTGCATCAGGTCTGGGTCTGAACCGTGAACTACCGGAATCCGAAAACGTATGCGTCGATCAAACGGGTCTGCTCGCTAACTTGCTGGTAAGCATCACCATCGATTGTTGAAACCCCATGTAACTACTTGGGCGATTCGTGTGCCAGCCGCTTGTACATGCTCATGATTTCGGGCCGGCCGTCTGTATAATCTTTCAAGTCCT
>JAERMN010000664.1 GCA_016844625.1 Deltaproteobacteria bacterium | reverse complement strand
GCCGGAATTGACTCGGCTCTGCCGCGAGCTAATCGGCAACGACAGCAAGAAAAAATCGGTTATCGAAGCACGGCAAAAAGAATTGGCCGAGAAACACAAGACGCGGCGCGGCAAGTGGCTCGCCGATGCCCAGGCCAAAGGCTCGCAGAAAGAGATTTCCACGGCATGGCTGGCGCTCGAAGTGGGCGAAGCGATTAAGCGCGAGGATTGGGTGTGCGTCAACGGGACGTCGAACGGTTGGACGCGCCGGCTTTGGGACTTCAGCAAAGTGAATCAGTCCCTAGGCGGCAGCGGCGGTGCCGGCTTAGGCGTTAGCGCTCAAGGGCAGCGGCAAGCTCGCCGTGGCGATTCAGTCTGACGGCGACATGCTGATGACTTCGAGTGCGCTGTGGACGGCGGCGAAGCATCGCATTCCGTTACTCATGGTCATGCACAATAACCAGTCGTACTACAATTCGGAAGAACACGGCATCGAAGTCGCCAAGTTCCGCAAGCGCGACGTGGGCAACGCCGGCATCGGCACCCATGTCGACGACCCGGCGATCGACTTCGCCGTGATGGCGAAATCGTTCGGTGTCAACGGCGAAGGGCCGGTGCGCAATCCGGCGGATCTCCGCCCGGCGATCGAGCGCGGCGTTAAATACGTAAAAGAGAAACAGTTGCCGTACTTGGTCGATGTCATCGCCGAACCGCGCTAGAAAGTTGGCGGTAAAATTTAGTACAGAAGAAGATGTCTCACCACGAAGGACACGAAGAGCACGAAGTTCGGAGCATTAATCATCCGAACCCTTCGTGTCCTTCGTGAACTTCGTGGTGAACCAAATCAGTCGCGTTTTGCAACATTTGCCACACGGGAAACCGAAACTCGCCTAAACTAGAAAAATTGGCTACCGACCCTTATCGCGAATTCCGTCAGGCCGCCGACCGACCGGAAGAACAAATTGACCTCGGTCGCGCGGCCCTGACCATTTCGTTACCGGAATATCCCACATTAGATTTTTCCGCTTTCCTCGGCCGGATTAGCGATCTGGCGCTGGAAGTCACCGAGCGCGCCGGCGTCGATGCCGATGTGTTTCGTTCGATTGCGGCGCTCAACTTTGTGTTGTTCGCGCGCCACGGTTTTAGCGGCAACCGCGATGACTACTACGATCCCAAAAATAGTTTCTTGAACCAAGTGATCGAGCGCAAGACCGGCATACCGATCACGCTCTCGGTGCTTTATATGGAAGTGGCCGAGCGAGTTGGACTCACTGTCAATGGGGTCGGTTTTCCCGGTCACTTCATGGTGACGGTTCGTGCCGACGGCAATGAGATCGTCATCGACCCGTTCAACTCGGGTGACATCAAAACAGAGGAAGACCTGGCCGTCATGCTGCAGCAAATGTACGGCGGCAAGCTCGGGTTCCGCAGAGAATTTCTCGCGCCGGTGTCGAAGAAGCAAATTTTGACGCGTATGCTGACCAATCTGAAGGCGATCTACGTCAAGGCCAATGACATGGTAAAAACGTTGGGGACGTTGGACCGCTTACTGATCCTGGACCCAGCCTCGGCGGCAGACACCCGCGATCGCGGCGTGATCTACACGCGGCTTGAGTGTTTTGGCCAAGCGAAGGACGATTTCGAGCGCTATCTTGAGCTGGCTCCCGACGCCGACGATGCCACGGCGGTGCGCGAGCAATTGATTGAGCTCGCCAAACAAGTCGTGCTGATTCACTGACAGAGTGTAAATATTATTGCGGCTAAGCTGCGACTAGCGAACGCTGGCAGGATCCTTGGCCTCCCGCGGGAACCAGCCGCCGAGCCGGTGATAAGCCTTCAAGTAGCTGATCTGGCCCTGGTTGGTCATCGCGTTCTCCAATACGCTGACGAGGCGCACGGCGACAGTTGGCAGTGGTTGATACTGAGGCTCGTCGAGCTGCCGCGCTAGCTCCTTCTCGAGGTACGTCTTCATTCGCTCATACGTCGCGTCGTGATACTTCAGAAGCAACTCCGCTGAGGCGCGAAAGGCTCGCACTTGCTCGCGCGTGTGAGCGGCCGATCGGCCAAAATCGGCGGGCTCGGGCGGCATGCCAAATCGAGCGGCCCACCCATCGCCGATCCAAAGCTGCTCCCGGCCGGAAAGCCGCGACGCGTTGCTGTCCATGACTCGGCTAAGCCTCCACGCGAGCCAGCCTATCGACGGATGCGGCTCCTGGGTCAGCTCCGCCTCGGTGAGATCAGTCAATGTGCGGTGCAGCGACTCGTAGACCCGCGTGAACGCGAGTCTGTACCATTGCAAACCACCTTTCTGCTACCTAGCTCTCAAAGCTCGGCTCTCAATATCGCCCAGGCACCGGTTATATCTCGGTTCGCCGAACGCAAAGCTCAGCCGTCTCTCCGAGCGATCGGTGTGAAGCGACGAGTTAGGCGATAACACAACAACTCAAGCCTGAAATGGATTCCGGATTCTGACACGGATTCTCGCTAGAGATCGGCGGCCAAACCACGCGTGAGTTGAGCGGCCGGCACCTCTTTGCATCCGCTCGCATTCTGCCCACACCATAGCGGCGAGAAATCTCCAGAGCCTTGGCCCTCGGCTTTGGCGCGTAAAGGGGCGATGGCGGTTGTGGCCAAGGGAAAAACCGGTGCGGCGGTGCTGATCGGGCCAAGCTCTTTCATGATCCGGTTCATGATTCCGCGGGCAGGTCGGCCGGTGAAGAGGTTCGTGAGCGCCGTGTGGCAGGCGCCTTCGCTCTTTAGCGCGGCGCGATGCACTGCGCTTGTGGTGGCTTCGGGGCAGAGCAGGTAAGCCGTCCCGATTTGGACACCGGCTGCGCCGAGCGCCATAGCCGCCGCAAGGCCTTTCGCATTCGCGATGCCGCCAGCAGCAATCACCGGGAGCTTCACCCTCCGCGCAATTTGCGGTAACAGCGCAAACGTGCCGACTTGAGTAGTTAAATCTTCCGAGCAGAAAATGCCACGATGTCCACCAGCCTCAAAACCTTGGGCGATGATGGCATCGACCCCATGAGCTTCGAGCCAACAGGCTTCTTCAACGGTGGTCGCCGAAGACAAAATCTTCGAGCCCCAACCTCTCACTCGCGCCAGTAATTCGGCCGATGGCAAACCAAAATGAAAGCTCACTACCGCCGGCTTAAATTCGGCGAGCACGCCGGCGGCTTCGGCGTTGAAGGCCGCGCGCCCCGGCCCGGCGGGAATGCTGTCCACGTCGATGCCAAACTCTTTGTAGTAAGGCAAAAGCGTGGCTCGCCAAGCCGCTTCGCGCTCGGCACTGGGCGCAGGCGACGCATGGCAAAAAAAATTCACGTTGAAGGGTTTTATCGTTTGCGCCTTGATCGTAGCTAGCTCATTGCGCATGGCGTCAAGACTGAGCATTGCACAGGGCAGCGAGCCCAGCCCACCCGCATTGGACACGGCC
>JAERMN010000277.1 GCA_016844625.1 Deltaproteobacteria bacterium | reverse complement strand
AACCCCCCGTGGTTGCCCTTCCGACTAGAATAATAGAGGAGGAAGCAAAGATGGCGACAGCATATAATCCGTCGAATACGTTCGAGATCAAGACTTGGGATGTCGAGTTTCGCAAAACTCCGACACGCATGTTAATGGCGCGGATTTATCAGCCGCAGGGCGAGGGGCCGTTCCCGGCACTGCTCGACCTGCACGGCGGCGCGTGGAACAATCAGGACCGCACGGCCAATCAGCCGATGGACGAAAGTTTGGCGCACAGCGGCATGCTCGTCGTGGCCATTGACTTGAGCCGCGCGCCGGAGGCGCCTTATCCGGCTTCGGTGCAAGATGCCAACTACGGCGTTCGTTGGCTCAAAGCGCGGGCGCGGGAATGGAACGGTGATCCGGCCACCGTCGCCGCTCTGGGAAGCTCCAGCGGCGGTCATGAAATCGAATTGTGCGCCATGCGTCCCCATGATCCACGCTATAACGCGCATCCATTGCCGGAAGCGCCCAACGTCGATGCGAGTCTACCCTACGTCGTGGCGCGCTCGCCGGTGAGCGACCCATTCGCCCGCTTTCAGCAGGCCGAGAAAAGGCAATGGGCTGAAATGATTCAGAACAGCAAGACTTACTTCAATCCGTGGGAGAGTATTCACGAAGGCAACCCGCAGAAGATCCTCGAGCGTGGCGAGAAGGTTTCATTGCCGCCGATGTATATCCTGCAGGGCGAGTTGGACGACAACGTGCTGCCCGCCGTGCAAGAGAAATTCGCAGCGACTTATCGGGCGGCCGGCGGCGAGTGCGAATTTGAAATTTTCAAGGACTGCGAGCATCGCTGGGTCGCTAAGCCGGGTCCTGGGACGGACCGCGCCTATGCCCAGATCAAGGCGTTTATCGCCAAACAGTTGCGGGCAAAAAAATTGGCGGCATAGGCGCGCGAAGCGCGCGGTTTCGGGTTTCGGGTTTCGCGTTCGGAGTTTGCGGTCATAAACTCGAAACTTAGAACTCGGAACTCGAAACTATCTCGGACCGGCGAACCGCCGGTGGTCGACCATCAGTCAGCGGTCTTGCACGACTTTGATTCCCGCTTTGGCGAAAATTTCCGCCGCGGTGTCGTTGCGAATGCCTGACTGAAACCAAACTGACTTTGGTTTCTTCGCCAAAATATCTTCGACGTGGCCGTCAACATCTGGCGGACGGCGGAAGACGTCGACCATATCGATATCGCCGGGGATTTCGCTGAGACTCCGGTAGACTTTCGCTCCAAGAATCACGCTGGCGTCTGGATAGTAGACCGGCACCGGAATGATTTCGAACCCCGCCCGCTGCATGTACAACGGCACATAGACCGACGGTTGATCGGACTGCGCTTCGGTCTTTATGCCTAGGACGGCGATGCGTTTGGTGTGATTGATTAAATCGCGCACTTGTTCGGTAGAGGTGAGAAGATTTTCTTGCCAAGTCATGGTGCGAGACTAGCAGAAGTCGTTGAGTCGGTCGAGCTTGTTGCGAGTGAAGTTATTCCTTGACGGTAATCCTGGCGTAGTGATATGAGCCGGCTAATCAAAGGTAGAGGAAGAAATTCTCCTTGAGTTTGTCGGCATTTTTTTGCGTGAAATCAATTGAATTCGCGAGTGGGGGTTGAACCCCGCTCGCGACCAAAGGGGATGCTCGCCCCCTTTGGAAACCCCATTTAATTGTGCCCGCCTCAAGAGGTGGGGTTAAATGGAATCTAATGGCGCGGGACCAAAGTTAGTTGGAAAATTAAAAAGGAGGCGCAATCATGATCGAGTCGATTGGCATCTATCACATCGGCATCCCGGTGGACGACATCCAACGGGCTGAAAATTTCTACACAAAGATTCTCGGCATGACGGTGGCCGATCGGTTGGGCGAGTCAGGCGCGCGCCTCGCTCGACTCAAATGCGGCGCTGCGGATGTGGTGCTGTTTCAGCGTCCTCGTCCGCTCGAGCGGAACACGCTCAAAGAGGACGGCATCGCCCACCAAGCGTTTGAGGTGCCGCCGGAAAAATTCGATGATGCGGTGGCGTTCCTTAAGGAACAGGGCTGCTACCACGATGGGCCGGTGGTGAGAGCTAGCGGTCGAGCGGTTTACTTTTTCGACTCGGAAGGGAACTACCAGCAGCTTCACGCCTCCCGATAAATCATCCGCTTGGCATAGGTCTACGCCGCGCCGCTGGTCAAAACCTGATTTTTCCGTCTAGACCGGCGTTTACGATTGCACGATATCGTCGAACGGCGGTTCGGGCATGCCTTTTTTCCACGTCGGATCGCGAAGCTCGAGGCGGTTGCCGCTGGGATCGTAAAAATAAAGCTCCCGGCCGGTGAAGTAGCCGTGCGCGCGGTATTGGAGCTGGACGATCGGCACCTTCTTTTCGTAGAATATTTTGCATGCCTCGACGAACGACTCCGGACTCACGGTGAAGGAATGATGCACCCGCTCTTCTACCGTCGTTTTGTCCTGGGGCTGTTCCCGTTCGCACAAAAGGATGTTGTGGTCGCCGACGTTGTAGCAAGACATGACGGCATTGCCGAGCCGCCCCAGCGGCTTAAGGCCGAGCAAATCACCGTAGAAATCTTCCGCCTCTTTTAGGTTATTCACCGGAATCGACCAGTGCGTAACGCCTTCGATCTTAAATCGTCCCATGATGGCCTCCTTCTAAAATCGCTTTCTAACATAAACGAGAATCGGTTTTTATCTTATTTATGGACCGCTAACCATGAGCCTCGCCAGCCTATGTCATCTTCGTTCGTCCGGCCGCCGTCACCACGCGCGGGCCACGGTGGATGTATTTGTGGATCGGTTCAGTGTTGTCCGAAATAAGTTTCTCTTATGCTGATAATGAGAAACTCTGTCAACTCAAATGATCCTTCTTGGTCTGCGAATCGTTCCTTCTCCCCTTGCGGGAGAAGGCGAGGATGAGGGGTAAATAACGAGGGGTGATTCGAATGGCACCCTCACCTTTATCCTCTCCCGTCGAGGGAGAGGAAATGAAATGCCCGGAGGGTCTCGCTTTTGAATCTCTCGGGGGCAATTCCCCGCAGCTCGCTGCGCTTAGGATTCTCCGAGTCTTTTGGATTTTGATACCCCGCAGCTTGCTGCGGGGTAGTTCATTGCTGCAACAGTTCTAAAATAATAAAGCGAGGTCAAGGCCAGCTGAGATAGTTTGAAGCTAATTTGGACCGCAGTCGGATCGGCTCATTCTCATTAGCGCGATATCCCGCCTTCGCGAATCAATTCATCGAGCAAAGTTTCGTCGATCAACTGCGCCGCGCTGATCGGGCGGTCGATTTTTTGCGCGGCGCGGGCGAAGTCGACGAGGAGTTGATAGCCGTCGACGCGGTTCTTGCCGTCGGCGCTTAACAGTTCGAGCAGTTGTTTGTACGCCAACCCGGCGATCTCTTGGTCCATGCCGAATTCGCGCACGATCATTTGCGTGGTGTCCGCCCGGTTCTCGCGAATGAAGTTCATCGCGCGCAAAGACCCGCGTAAGAATCGTTTAACCATTTGCGGCTGCCTCTTGATTTTGTCGGCATGCACGACCAGCGCGGTCCCAGGAACGTCGACGTAATCGCGGGTGACGGCAATTTTTGTGAAGCCGTCTTTTTCCGCGCGCAAGCTATGCGGAGAGCTGAGCATCGACGCTGCGATAGACCCGGATTTTAATGCAGCGTAACGCTCCGGCGTCCCGCCCATGTTGAGAAGAACAAAATCGCGTTCCGGTGACAGGCCGCTTTGCACGATGATTTTTCTCAGCAGGGTGTCGACTAAACCGCCGGGATTGAGCGAACCGATGGACTGGCCCTTGAGTTGAACGAGGTTCCGATACTTCGGTTGGGCATAGAGCGCCTGGTCGACATATGAGTTCATGCTCATTACCACGCGCAGCGGCGCGCCGGCGACGAACGCCGTGACCGCCGTGGTGCTGCCGGTGCCAAAGTCCGCGTCGCCGGTGAGGAGTGCCTTGATGTCGATGCCGCCGCGCATGTAGACGGCGCTGACGCTCAAGTTTTCTTTCTGATAGAAACCTCTTCTTTGCCCGGTTTCCAGGATTGGAAAGTTGGTGATCGACCTGCTCGGATAACTGACGACGACTTTGTCCGGGGCGGATGTTTGTGATTGTGATTCGATCGCGAAGAGGAAAGTTAGAATAAACACTGGCAGAAGCATTCGTCTGAGCATGATCGATCTCCTTCAGCATCCGATACAAGAAAGCGCGACGTCGCTGGACTTCGGAATAATCGATGAGGCCGCCGGATGTCAATATGCATTTGTGTCATTTCCAGCGCAGCGAGAAATCTAGATCTCTCACTTAGGTTCGGGATGACCGTCCAACCAGAGAAAAAAAGGGCTGCAGGATCACTCCGCAGCCCTCTCCTTACTATTGCCTGTTGCCCAATGCCTACTGCCTAATTCCTATCTTCCGCCTTCCTGATCAGCTCCCACAACTTCGGCGCGGTGTAGGGCATATCGACGTGGTCGATGCCGAGCGGGGCGAGGGCGTCCATCAGCGCATTGGCCACCGACGGCGGGGCGCCGTTGGTGCCGCATTCGCCGACGCCTTTTACGCCCAACGGATTGAACGGATTGGGCGTGATGGTTTCACCGAGGATCATCGGCGGCATGTCGCCGGCGCGCATGATCGCGTAATTCATGAACGTGCCGGTTTGCACCTGGCCGTCGTCGCTGTAGAGCATCTGCTCGCGGGTGGCTTCGCCAAGGCCTTGGGCGACGCCGCCGTGAATTTGGCCCTCGACGATCATCGGATTGATCACCACGCCGCAGTCGTCGACCATCACTAGTTTTTCGATGGTGAACTTGCCGGTGTCCCGATCTATACTAATTACGGCAATGTGCGTGCCGAAGCCCCAAGCTTCGCGCTTGGGATCGAAGAAGGAAGTTTCTTGCAGACCGATTTCCATTCCCTTCGGGACTCTGCCGCCGTAGGCAGCGCCGGCGATCTGGCGCCAACTGATTTTTTTATCAGGCACGCCTTTGACGGCAAAACCGCCGTCGGCTTGGACGATATCTTCCGGCGCGGCTTCGACGAGATGCGCGGCGATGCGTTTGCCCTTCTCAATTACGCGTTCGGCTGCCATTGCAAGGGCGCCGCCGCCGACCACCGCGCTGCGGCTGCCGAAGGTGCCGGTGCCCTGCTGGCTGACATGGGTGTCGCCGTGGAGAATGGTCACATGATCCATGGTC
>JAERMN010000276.1 GCA_016844625.1 Deltaproteobacteria bacterium | reverse complement strand
CTACTTGTCTGTCGATCACACGTCCACCCAGACGCTCGATTTCGATTGCGCCGGGCAAAATTCGTCGCAACTGCTCTTGTGAGTCGCTGTTAAAAAATCCACCGTAGTGCTTTTCGATCATCGCTACGGACGTTCTGCAATAGTCGGCCAGCCATGTGATATTGACAGGCAGTCGTCACACTAAATCCGAAACTCAAAGTCTCCATAGGCCAAGATCTAAAATGGAAATAGCGGTTTCATCCCGGTGACGGCAGGTGCGGGTTTGTTGGCCCATGCTCCCAACCCTGGGTGATAAGAACAAGCGCCTACTTCAGTACCGCCAGCGCATCGCCCACGATCACGCCCAAGCCCTCGGGCAAGACAAACAGCGGATTGATCTCTATTTCAGAGATTTGTTCGCGCCATTGCGCTGCGATCTCGCCGAGCTGGCAGAGCGCTTTTGCGACGGCATCGAGATCGGCGGCGGGACGACCGCGAAATGCGGTCAGAATACGGTGGCCGCGAATCTGACGAATCATCTCGCGAGCTTCGTCGATTGTCAGCGGCGCGGGCCAAACCGAGAAGTCTCTGATCGCTTCGACAAAGATCCCGCCGAGACCGAAGGTTACCACCGGCCCAAAGCGCAGATCCTGCCGCGCCCCGACGATTACTTCCCGAGTGTCGCCAACGATCATCTCTTCCACCAAGATTCCATCTAAGCGCGCAGCACTATCCCACCTCTTGACCTGGGCCACGATGTCGTCAAAAGCCCGCTCGACCTCGGCTGGACTGCTAAGGTTAAGCCGGATCACGCCGGCCTCGCTTTTGTGCGGCAGATCCGGCGACGCGGCTTTTAACGCTACCGGACAAGCGATTTCGGCCGCCAACAATCGAGCTTCCGCGGCGCTGCGGGCCAGCCCGCCGCGCGGCGCCGCCAAACCACAAGCTTTGAACAGCCGCTTCGCCTCGACCTCGGTCAAAACCTTGCGGTTGTGATTTTTCGCCTGAGCGATGATCCTTTCCACTTCAGACCCGACTACAAGGTTGTCTTTTCTCGTTGCGTCGGGCTGCCGAGAAAAAAATCTATTTCGAGCCTCGACGAACCGAACCATTTTCCCCAGCGCCTGAATAGCTCGTGCCGGTTCGGCAAACACCGGCACACCGGCTTGTGCCAAACCCTGCCAGATTTCCGGCTCTGGCAACGGAAACCACGTCACCATTACGAGCTTGTCGGTGCTGGCGGCAACTTGCGCCATGTCTTTTGCAAGTTTCTCGTGGGCGCCCGGCACGATGCCGTAGAATACCACCAGATTATCCACGTTCGGATCTTTCACGATGACCTCGGCGGCTTGCCTCAGGAGCTCGGGGCGAGCCACCGCCTCCGCCGTGACGTCCATGGGGTTCGCGATGGACGCAAACGGCGGCATAATTTTTCTCAATGCTTCCTTGGTCGCGTCGGTAAGGTCCGCGAATTCGAGTCCGGCCTCAGCTCCGACATCGGCCATCAAGATTCCCGCCGCCCCGGAGATGGACACGACTTGCACCCGCTTGCCCGTCGGTCTGCGCGCGGCCTGGGCGATGATCGCAAGGTCGAAAAGCTCGTCTAAACTTTCGGCGCGCAGCACGCCGTTCTGGGTAAATACCGCCTGATAAACTTCATCGGCTCCGGCCAGCGATCCGGTGTGCGAAACGCTGGCCTTGGCGCCGGCCTCGGAGCGGCCCGTTTTCATGATGATGAGCGGCTTATCCAGCGCTAGAGCACGGCGGGCGATGGCTTGAAAAGCCGCGCCGTCGCGGGCGTCTTCGAGGTATCCTAAAACCAGGCGAACCTCGGAGTCCTCCAAAAGGTATTGCAGATAATCCGTAAAGCTCAGCACGCACTCGTTGCCGGTGGTGATCCAGTAGCGAAAGCCCAATCCGCGCTCGCGTGCGGCGCCGAGAATATAGGAGCTCAACGCGCCGCTCTGGCTCACGAACGCCGCCGGACCGGCTTGCGGGAATCCGCCATGAAGTCCGACGCTGAAAGAGGCGGTCACTTTTTCCGGCACATAGACGAATCCGGAACAGTTGGGACCACAGACGGCAATACCGTACTCAGACGCCACGCGCTGCAATTGCTCTTGCAACTCCACGCCTTCGCCGCCGACTTCGGCGAATCCAGAACTGATGATCGCCGCCGCCTTTACCCCCTTGGCGCCGCACGCGGCGAGAGCCTGGGGGACGGCGGAAGCCGGCAAGGTAATTACCGCTAAGTCCACTTCGCCGGGAACATCGGACAGCTTTGCGTAGCACGGCAATCCGGCGATTTCTTGGTACTTCGGATTGATCGGATAGAGCCGGCCGGCGTAGCCGAATTCGCGAAAATAACGAACCGGTCTGCCGCTCAGCTTATTCTGCTCGGCGGACGCGCCGATCAAAGCCACCGAACGCGGGTGAAATAATTTAGTGAGGTCCATCGAAAATGAATCCCAAATCGCCGGAGAGTCGCTCACATCGGTGCATGGTTCGACGGCCTAACCATGAACCAAAAGGGCTGCGCAAAAAGTTATCGACGATGCCGATTGTCCTGAGCCCAGTCCAAGCTCGAACTTGCCACGCGGTCTTGGTGCGCCACGAGCTTCAGCGCTTGCCATCCTTTTGCGTCAGCCAGGATGCCGGAACGAAGTCTTTGAGTTCCAAGCGGTCGAAGACGTCCTTGGGAACCCTGTGCCTGGGAGTAAAACTGCCGAGCAGCGGTTTCGCAGTCGCGTCGATCCCCATTTTCGCCGTCACACCGTCCTTCAAGTCGGAAGGATCGAGATCCGAGCCGCCGACGTTGCTGACGATCATCACATCTCTGTCGGCCTGACAGCGCGTGCCCACGGCCCACTGCACCCGCTGGTCGTTGAAAATGTCGATGTCGTGGTCGACGACGATGACGTGTTTCATGTACATATCGGCGCCGAGCACCGCCAGGATGGCGTTTTTCCCCTGCCCTTCGGTTTTTTTCTCGATGGATACATACACGGTAAACGGCGCGGGGATGCGCACCGCCCGCACCGACGGCACCATGGCTTTGACCGCGCGAAAGAGGTTGGCTTCCATCGGAATTGTCGATAGCAGCAAATGATCCAGGTGGCCGACCGCGATGTCGTGCAGGAACGCGTCCTTTCGATGGCTGATAGCTTTAACGTGAAAGACCTCGCGCTTGCGGCTTCCTAGCGAATAGCCGGTGAACTCGCCGAAGGGCCCTTCGTCCACTCTTTCAAAAGGCAGGATTTCGCCCTCGATAATCATCTCCGCCCGGGCGGGAACTTTGAGGTCCATGGTCTCCGCGCCCACGACTTCCATGGCCGCGCCGGCCAGCGATCCCATGAGGTAAAATTCTTCTTCATCGATGGAGCCGATATTGAGCGCACCCAGGGACCACGCGGGATGAGCGCCCAGGATCACCGCCACTTGGAGCGGCTGCTTCAATTTTTCCGCATTGGTATAAAATTCCCACAGGTGCTTGGCGAGGGTCAGGTGAATCGACGTACGATTCTTGTCGAGAAACATCAGGCGGTTAAAGCTGCAGTTGAGCCGCCCGCTCAACGGATCCCGCGCCAGGGTCACAGCGGCCGTGAGATAGGGGCCGGCGTCATCCTGATGATGGACGATCTGCGGCAAGGCGCGCAGGTCGATCGAGTCCCCCGTTACAATGACCTCTTTGACCGGCCCGCTCGCGACTTCTTTGGGCGGAATGCGGCGCTCGATCCGTTTCAGATAATTCGCCACCGCGCTGCGCGGCTCGCTGCCGATGGCCGCGGCGAGCCGGCGGCGCGCCGCGTGCACGTTGGTTACAACTGGAAATTTGCTGCCCCGGACATTTTCGAAGATCAGGATGGGGAAGCGCCGTTCTTGTTCTAGTTTGGCTACAAGCGCCGTGATCTCGAAGCGGGGATCGATTTCCCGGCTGATCTTCAGGACCTCTTCCGGATGGTCGCGTCTGGTGCTTTCGATGAAGCCGCGCAGATCGATCGTGCTCGGCTTCACCTCCGATAAATTTTGATCGCTTGATCGGCTTGCGGCGCTTGTTGACTCCATGAATAGCCTCACTCGACGATTTTAGAGCTTTCTTTGTCCAGAAACTGGTGACTGCAATAGGGGCAGAGGAGTTTGATCTGCTTGTGCCGAAGCTCGTGCCAGTGGCAATAAAACTCGCCTTGGCACTGCGGACAGGTCACCCAAAATATTTTCGTCATGACGCCTCCCATTGGGAAAGAAAATTCGAAATCCGAATATCGAAATCCGAAACAAAAGCAGTCAAATTAAACTCAAATTCGGAAAATCCAAAACCCGGAATCCGATGGGATCTCGTTTTGAATTTTGTGTTTTTTGGTCATTTGAATTTGTTTCGGATTTCGAATTTCGTGCTTCGAGTTTCTAGACCTTCGGCACTCGCTCCAGCACCGCGCGCGGAATGAAATCTTCCAGCCGCGTCTTCTCCATCGCGTCCTTCGGCACCGCGACGCGGGCTTCGTAGGGACGCTGCACCGGCTTGGTGGCGTCGATGATCATCTTGGCGGTCATGATGTTGTCGGTCTGCGAAGGATCGAGGGTGTTGCCTTTGACGTTTTTGATGATGTCCACGTCCTGGTCGGCTTGCACGCGGGTGGCCACGGCCCACATGACTTCTTCTTCGTTATAGATATCGATGTCGGCATCGACCACCACGACATGCTTGACGAAGTCACAGCCGCCGAGCGCGGCCAATGCCGCCTGCTTGGTCTCGCCGTCAACTTTTTTGTCGATGGAGATGTAGCAGTTAAAGCGGCAACTGCCCGACATCGGGAAATGCACGGCTTTGACCGTCGGCACGACGCCGCGAATCAAATTAAAAAGGCTTCCCTCCTTGGGAATGCCGCCGAGCACCCAGGTGTCGCGGTGGCCGGTAAAGATATGCTGGAAGATCGCATCACGCCGGTGCGTGATGGCGCTCACTTCGATGACGTTGCGCAGCCGCTGCGGGCCGTAGTAGCCGGTGAATTCGCCGAATGGGCCTTCGACCTCTTTCACGTTCGCAAGCACATGGCCTTCGATCACCATTTCGGCGTCGGCCGGCACCAAAAAATCTTCTCCCAAAGTTTCCGATGGCGTAAGTCTTAGTGGCGCGCCCATGATGGCGCCAACCTTGGCGTAGTCGTCGACGCCAAAAGCCGAGACATTCAACGATCCCAAATAAAATGCCGGATGATGGCTGATGACGATAGC
>JAERMN010000275.1 GCA_016844625.1 Deltaproteobacteria bacterium | reverse complement strand
CTCGTTCGAAAGCCTGCGCGGCAAATCGATCGCAACGACTTTCCCTGGCGCGTTTGGCGAAATCGCGGTGCGCATGACGGCGAGAAAACTCGGCATGGAAGTCGGGAAAGATGTCAAGCTGCTCTATCATCGCAGCCCGCCGGAGGCGCTCTCGACGTTCTTCGTGGGCAATGCGGATGCTCTTATCATATCGCCGCCGCAGACCGAGCTGGCCAAGCAGCAAGGCTATCTGCCAATCATCGACTACTTTAAAGAAGGACTGAAGATCGTCGGACCTGGCAGCGCGGTCACCCGCGAATTCTCGCAAAAGTATCCGAATACGATCAAGGCTTATTTGATGGGTTATTTGGATGGATTGAAACGCGCCATCGACGACGAAGAGTTCGCCAAGAAGATCGAATCCAAGTACAGCAAAATCACCGACGCGAAGATCCTAAATGAGAACTACCAACAAGGCTTGCGCGTGTGGAACCGCGATATGACCGTCGATCCGACGGCGATCCGCGTCGTGCTCGACGAATCCGCCGATGCCAAAGCAAAGAGTGCCGATCCGAAACGGTTCTACGACAATGCTCTCATCCAGGCGGTCAACCGCGAGTACGCCGCGAAATTGTTTCCAGGGGAAGTGAAGTAGGAAGTAAGGAGTAAACAGTGAGGAGATTGGAGTGAAGAGCTAGGCGGTGAGTGCGGACGATTACAAATTCCAAATTTCAGATTCCAGTGAGCGGCGATCCTAGCAGGGTCTTCAACCACACATAACACGTTTAGTGCCCAGGATTTTGCCACACGGCCAAAGCAGCGCGGCAGCACAGCGCGTCTTGTTCGGGCCGGCTCGAGCCGGCGACGCCGATGGCGCCGACGATGGTGACGCCATTGAGAATCGGAATCGCGCCGGCCATGGGCAAGATCTTGCCACGATGGGAAATGACTAAACTTCTTAGCGACGGTTGGCGCGCTTGCGGCACAAGCGTCGCTGTCGCGACGTGAAACGCCGCGGCGGTGTAAGCTTTGTCGAACGCGAGCTCGGCGCTTCTCGGCTCGGCCTTATCCATTTTTCCAACCGCTATCGGCGCGCCCGCTTCGTCGACGACGACCGCCGTGACCGTGGCGCCGACCATCTCAGCGTATTCGTGCGCCGACCGGATCATCGCCCAGGCGGTATCGAAGGGCACCGGGCCGATGGCCGCTTTGTTCTGGCGGAAGAAAGCGGCGTTGACCTCAATGGACTCCGCGTGCTCGGCCGGAATGTCAATGTCCTTGAAGATCGCGTCCACCGGACAGACGATCTCGCACTGCTCGCAGTCGATACAAACTTCCGGATCGACGTAGAACTGCGGCGCGCCGGGCTTAGTATGGATGCAAGCGACCGGGCAGACTTCGACGCAAGCGCCGTCGTTGGTGCAAAGGCTAGTGATAATATAGGGCATGGAGTCCTCAGTTCGCGCGGAATTTCAAATTGCAAATATCAGATTTCAATAAACGAAGCCACTGCGCGGGCGGGGATTTAACCCCGCCGCTATTTAAAATATCGCAAAGGGGATGCTCGTCCCCTTTGGAAACCCCATAATGTTGTTCTCGCCTCAAGAGGCGGGGTTTACATAAAATAAAATCATATACCGCTCCCGGTTCTTTTCAGCCGCGGATCGAGCAGGTCGCGCAGGGCGTCGCCGAGCAGGTTGATGCCGAGCACGGTGATGAAGATGCACATGCCAGGGAAGAGCGGCAGCCACCAGGCGGTGCTGATATAGATGCGCGCATCGGCGAGCATGGTGCCCCAGGTGGGGATTTCCGGCGGCACGCCGACGCCGAGAAAACTCAAGC
This sequence comes from Deltaproteobacteria bacterium, assembly GCA_016844625.1. GTDB lineage: Bacteria > Desulfobacterota > Binatia > UBA9968 > UBA9968 > DP-20. The sequence continues at coordinate 3,424 of JAERMN010000275.1, read as the reverse complement.
TCGCTTCGGCGATGATCGACGATGCCATGGCGAAGGTGCCGATGACGAGAGAGGTTTGAATTAGATTCGGAATGATGTGGCGCAGGATGATTTTGAAATTCCCCGAGCCGAGCGATCGCGCCGCGGTGACGAAGTCGCGCGAACGGAGCGATAGCGTTTGGCCGCGCACCACGCGGCAGTAGGGAATCCAACGCTGCGCAACCAGCGCCAGAATCAGATTGAAAAGTCCTTGACCGAGAAAGGCCATGATGGTGATGCCGAGTAGGAGCGGCGGAAAGGCCCAGATGACTTCCACCAGTTTTTGTATGAGAAAATCGACCTTGCCGCCGAAGTAGCCGGAGATCGCGCCGAGGCTGATGCCGATAAATCCGGAAACGAAGACGACGGCGAATGCGATGAGCAACGAAACCCGCGAGCCATGAATCACGCGGCTAAAAATATCGCGGCCTAAATTATCGGTGCCGAGCACATGCAGTGCGCCAACACCTTGCGGCGCTTTCATCATGGCGGTGAGCTCTTGTTTGTTAGGGTCGTGGGGCGCCAACGCGGGCCCCAGGATGCCCACCAAGATGAAGGCGATGACGATCATGCCGCCGGTGAACGCCTTGACGTGGAGGCGCGGCAGGAGGCGAGCCAACCCGCTGGGACTGGTCTCAGTAGCGGATTCGAGGGTCAACGACTGCATAGAGTCCATCGATGATCAAGTTAATCGTCACAAACGCCATGGTGTAAGTCATCACCAGTCCGGTCACCAGCGGATAATCCCGGGCGTTGAGCGCGGTGATCAGCAGGCTGCCGCCGCCCGGCCAGGAGAAAACCGTCTCGACGATGATCGAGCCGCTGAGCAGCGTGCCGAGCTCGAGGCCAACCACGGTGATCACCGGGATCAGAGCATTGTTTGTGACGTGACGCCAGACCACTTTGTTCTCGCGCAGCCCCTTGGCGCGGGCAGTGCGCACGTAATCTTCGTTCATCACCTCCAGGATCGACGAGCGGGTGACGCGCATCAAGATGCCGAGCATGTTCACCCCGAGCGCGATCGCAGGCAAGAACAGATGGGTCAGCGCGTCCCAAACCGCTCGCCAGTTTTTCTGCATGACGCTGTCGAGAATGTAGAAGCCGGTCTGTTCAGGCCCGGCGATGCCATAGGTGCTGCGGCCGGAGGTCGGCAGGATATTTAACACTCCGGCGAGCAGCAGGATCAACATGATCGCCAGCCAAAAACTCGGCATGCTGATGCCGAACAGGCCGCAAGTGGTGCCGAGATTGTCGATCCAGGAGTTGGGTCGCGCGCCCGCCCAAACACCTAGCGGAATCGCCAGCACCGTGGCGATGAAGATCGCGAAGATCGCCAGCTCAATGGTTGCTGGCAGTCGGGCGCGAATCACATTGATGACCGGCTCGGCATATTTGAATGACTTGCCAAAATCGCCGGCGGCGGCTGACTTGAGAAAGCGCCAATATTGAATGTAGAGCGGTTGGTCGAGACCCCAGCGCTCCTTAGCTTTGGCCACTTCGGCCGCGTTCGTCTCTTCCCCGAGCAACATCAGCGTTGGATCGCCCGGCGCGGCGTGAATCAGCAAGAACACCAGTAGGCTGATGAGCAGCAGGACGGGTATAGTCCCGACAAGCCGCTGGAGGAGATAATTTGCCATCTCAACAATGTCTCGGTGGAGCTGGAAAGATTACCGTCAATATCGACTTGAAGTCGATTTTCCCTTCCGTCTTTCCCGCGCACACGGGAATCCAGGGGAGGGCGGACACGCAGGTCCGCCCCTACATTTATTTAACGCTTGAACATACTCACCCTTACTTCTTTACCACCATCTCGATCGCATAAACGCGCGAATCCGGCAGCGGTTTGTAGTCCACTCTATTATTCAAACCCCAGAGCAGCTTGTGGCGCCACATGAAACAGGCCGGGGCATCTTCGGTGATGATGCTCATTGCTTGCGACAGATACTGGCGGCGTTTTTTGGGATCGAACTCTTGTTGCTCTTTATCGAGAATTTCGTCGAGCTTGGGATTGGAATAGCCGATGCGCGGCGTCTGGCCGGTATGAAAATATTGATGCAGCGCAGCGCTCGGGTCCTGCACCGAACCGCGGCCCATATAATAGAAAGGGATCGTGCCCTTCTGCACGCTAGCCCAAAGCGTCGCCCACTCGGGCGTGAGCAGCTTGGCGCGAAATCCCGCGTTGTTGAGCATCGGCACGACGGCTTCGGAGATCTGCTTGTCTAGGGTATAGCGGCCCACCGGGGTTTGCAGCTCGATATCGACACCGCCGGCGAAGCCCGCCTGCGCCAGAAGCTTTTTCGACTTCTCGGGGTCGTAGTTCAGCTTTGGTTTCAAATTCGGATCATAGCCGTACTGCCCAGGGCCAAGCGGGCCATCGAGTCGGCTGGCGAAGCCTTCGAGTAGGGTGGCGATGATCTGATCGCGATTGATCGCCTGGCAGACCGCCTGGCGCACTTCTTTTTTGTCGAAGGGCGGCTTGGGTTGCATCGCCAGGAACATGATCTCGATGGAATCTACTGGGGTTATTTTGAGATTGATATTCTTCTCGACTCGCTGGCGCATATGCGGCGGCACGAACTGGCCGATCTGGATCTCGTCATTCAACAATGCGGTCACGCGCTGCTCCGGTTCGCGCATGACGCGATAGACGACTTCGTCGGGCGCGCGCGGATGCTTTTTTGCCTCGGGGTGATTGGGATTCTTGGCGATGACGAGTCGCTGTCCAGGGATGAGCTCCTTCAAACGATAAGGACCGGCGCCGAGCATATGTTCCTTGTCGGCTACGTCGCGGCCGTATTTGTCGAAAACCGCTTTGCTGGTGATAATCAGGCGGTCGCAAAAGAACGACAGCAACGGCGCGGTCGGTTTGTCGGTGGTGATCCGAACGGTGAGATTATCGACCGCTTCGGCCTTCGCTACGAACGGCGCGACCGAGGCTTTCTGCTTCGATTGGGGATCGCCTATGACTCGGTTCATCAGCGAGTGGACCACATCGTCGGCGGTCACCGGGGAGCCGTCGTTGAACTTGTAATTTTTATTCAAGTAGAAAATCCACGTCGTGGGATTCTCCACTTTCCAGCGTTCCGCTAATCGTCCTTCGAAGTCGCCTTTGGTGTAGCTGTAGGTACAGAACGGGCCGGTGACCTCGCTCCAGATACCATAGAGGAGCGAGACGCTGTCGCCGTAGGGGTTGTGGGTTTCAATGGTTTCAGTGACGCCGACGGAGACGCGCGTCTGCGCGCCTGCGACGTTGACGCTACCTCCGAACAAGGCAACGGCTGCCAATCCGATCAGCGTTATTCGTTTCAATTTATTGAACATAGGAGCCTCCAAAAATTTGATCCGAACGCGGCACTCGCTGGGGAATCTTTTACAGCTCCAATTTGACTTGTCAAGACGAAGTTTT
>JAERMN010000274.1 GCA_016844625.1 Deltaproteobacteria bacterium | reverse complement strand
GATCTCTTTGATCAAGTCAGCCAGATCCTTGCTGCTCGCCACGAAATCAATCTCCGAAGTGTTCACCACTAGCAGCGGCGTTTCATCGTAGTGAAAGAAGTACTGATTGTACGCCTGCGCCACTTCGGTTAGGTAATCGAAAGTCACGCTTCGCTCGTATTTCTTATCCCGTTTTTTAACCCTTTTGTAAAGCACCTCGGGCCGCGCCTGGAGGTAGACGACCATATCTGGCTTGGCTACCCGGGTATTCAATAACGCATAAATCTGCTGGTACAGACTCAACTCTTCGGCGCTTAAAGTTAACGTCGCAAAAATCTGGTCTTTGGCGAAGAGATAGTCGGCAATCGCGTTCTGGTTGAATAGATCATGCTGCGCCAACTCGATCTGCTGCTGATAGCGATTGAGCAGAAAAAAGGTCTGGGTTTGGAACGCGTAGGTCTCGCGCGATTGGTAAAACTTGGGCAGAAACGGATTGTCCTCGATCCGCTCAAAGATCGTCCGCGCCTGAAACTCGTTGGCCAAGATCTTCGCCAGGCTGGTTTTACCCACCCCGATGGGACCTTCGACGACTATGTACTTCGCCTTCGCCATTGACGGATGAATCTACACGGAGACCGAAAGCTTGTCTAGGTTTGTTGTTGACCACGCTGATTTCAACGTGGAACCATTAAATGGGGTTTCCAAAGGGGGCGAGCATCCCCTTTGCGATATTTAAGCAGCGCTGGGGGCAATGCCCCGGCCGCGAAGTAGCTTCGATTACTGTGTTATATTGCTTGTCGATGGATACCTTACGGCAGAAAATCGGCCAGATGTTTTTGGTCGGCTGCCAAGGCGAAAGCCTGACGCGCGATGAGCAGTTGATCTACGCTGAATATCAGTTCGGCGGCTTTATCCTATTTAAGCGGAACTGTGTCGAGCCGGAGCAGATTCTTTCGCTGTGCGGCAGTCTGTGGGAAGCCGCAGATAAAACTCCGCCGTTCATCGCCATCGACCAGGAAGGCGGCAGAGTGCATCGGCTACCCCAGCCGTTCACACACTTTCCCGCCTCCGCTCGGATTGGCGAAATGAGGAACGCCGATCTCGCGCGGCGGCTCGGCCGCGCCACAGCTGAAGAGCTCAAGCTAGTCGGCATCAATCTTAATTTCGCGCCGGTGCTCGATGTAGATTCTAATCCAGCGAATCCGATTATCGGCGACCGCGCCTTCGGTGCCGATCCGCAGCAAGTCATCGAGATCGCCGCGGCATGGACGCAAGGGTTACGGGACGGCGGCGTCATCCCATGTGGCAAACATTTCCCCGGCCACGGCGACACCGCGAACGACTCGCACCTGGAACAACCGAAGGTAAGAAAATCGTTGGACGAGCTTCGCTCCGTCGAACTGCCGCCATTCGCTCACTCCTGCCGGAATCGAATCGAATCGCTGATGACCGCCCATGTTCTCTACCCCGCTCTTGACCCGAACTTTCCGGCAACGTTATCCGAAAACATCGTCACCGGCCTGCTGCGCCATCAGCTCGGCTACGACGGCGTTATTTTCAGCGACGACATGGAGATGAAAGCGATCAGCGACAACTACGGAGTTAAACAAGCCACCGCTCTGGCCGTTCGCGCCGGTGTCAACGTATTGCTCTTCTGCCACGAAGTGGACAAGGCAATTCCAGCCTTTGAGTTTCTCTGTAACGAAGCGGGAAGCGATCCAGTTGTGCGCGCGCGCGTAGCAGACAGCTCTCGGCGAATCGCCGAGCTAAAACAACGCTATTTGACAAGCTTTACCGGTGCGAGCGCAAACGAAGTCGTGGCGCGAATAGCGGCATTGGACCACCGACGATTGGTTCGTGTCAATTTCGGAGATGGTTAGAATCCACTGTGGGTGTCAGCCCATGCGAATCTCCGTCCTGGCCGTGCAAACGGCCATCCAGGTGACGGACAACGTCCGTCATACCGTTGGGGAATGGTATCCAGGTTAAGGGGATGGGGATGGACCCCGGTTTTCACCGGGGTGACGATAAGACCGGAATAACGGAAAAGAAATTGCGATCGCTCGCAGCGAAACTTACGGCAGCTTGTACGCACTATAGGCAATTAATCTCTTAATATCTTGGTGCAGCTCGCCTTGCCATTTTTCCAGCAGGATATCGGCGGGGCATTTTCCCTGGTCAAGCAAACCCTTGAGCGGTTGTAGATAAATTGTCTCATCGTTGCCCAGGTCGTTAAGGACGTTCTGCCGGCGCAAGCCTTCCCAAGCGATTTCAAAAAATTCTTTCGCCAGATCGAGCAGCGAATGACGCCGGAAGCGCGTCGCCAGAGCATTCACATGGGAATCTAGATAAACTTCCATGCGCTCGTCCCACGTCCAACCTTTGACCAGATCCCACGCCGCTTGCAGACAGTCATTGTCGTAGAATGCGCCTTTGATCAGCGCCGACAGCGCCGGCATCAACTCGGGCGGCTGGCTGTCGACGGAGCGAATCTCGATATAGCGCTTGATGCGCGTCTCGGGAAACAGCGTGGTCAGATGATCGCCCCAGTCTTCGATCGTCGCCCGCTCGCCGTTGTGGCCGTATTGGAGATACTGGCGAAAGGTCATGCCGGTCATGTTGATGTAGTCGTGGTGGCGGATAATGAAATACATCGGCACGTCGAGGGCATATTCGACATAGTGGGCAAAGGCCGCATCCGGCGCGAAGGCGAATTTGAGCAAGCCCTGGCGGCTCTTATCGGTATCGGTCCAGATATGCTCGCGGAAACTTCGGTAGCCGTTTAGCTGCCCGTCGCAGATCGGCGAGTTGGCGAACATGGCGATCAAGATCGGCGCCAAACCCATGCCGGTGCGAAATTTCATCATCGCGTCTTTTTCGTCGAGAAAGTCGATGTTCGCCTGCACCGTCGCGGTCTGTTTCATCATGCGCTGGCCGAGCGTACCGACGGTCGGCATATACGGCCCCATGATGCGATAGCGCTGCTTGGGCACCCACTCGATCTGTTCGAGCTTGCTCACCGGCTGCATGCCAAGGCCGAGAAAGATGATTCCCAGCGGCTCGCACACTTCGATCAATTCGCGAATATGTTGACTGAACTCGGCGTAGGTGCAGTGAATGCTCTCGCAAGGCTCGCCGCTGAGCTCAACCTGCCCGCCGGGCTCCAGCGTGATTTGCGCCCGCTCCCTGCTAAGCGCGATGATGTGGCCGTCCTGCTCTTCCGGCTCCCAACCAAAGCGGTCGATCAGTTCGCGTAAGATATAATTGACGCCGCGCGGACCAAAGTAAGGAATCGCCTGGCCGGTGTTGCAGTCGATGCCGACTTTTTCGTACTCGGTGCCGACCCGCCAACGCTCGCGCGGTTTGCCGGCCTCGTGAAAGTAGGCTTCGAGCTCGTCGTGTTTTTCAATAACTGACATAGTTGCGAATATTCGGTTGATAGGGAGGATTTATCACTCCCTTCTCGGTAATGATAGCCGAGATTAGATCTTGCGCCGTCACGTCGAAGGCCGGATTGAACACTTTCATCCCCTTGGGCGCCAGCGGCTTGCCGAAAAGATGCGACACCTCTTTGGCATCGCGCTGCTCGATGGGAATGTCATTGCCCGATGGGCAGTTGATGTCGATGGAGGAAGTCGGCCCGGCGACGTAGAAAGGAATGCCGTGACGCTTGGCCAATACCGCAATCGTGTAGGTGCCAATCTTATTCGCCACATCGCCGTTGGCCGCGACGCGATCGCAGCCGACTACGACCGCGTCGACTTTGCCTTTCTGCATCAAATAGCCCGCCATGTTGTCGGTGATTAATGTTGCGGAAATTTTCTCTTTCTTGAGCTCCCACGCCGTCAGCCTCGCTCCTTGGAGAAACGGCCGTGTCTCGTTCACAAAAACTTCAAAATGGCTGCCCGACTCTTTGAGCGCCCGTAGCACACCGAGCGCCGTGCCATAACCCGCCGTCGCCAGCGCGCCAGCGTTGCAATAGGTCATGATCTGCTTGGCGTTGCGCATCAGACTGGCGCCGTATTTGCCAATTTGTTTGTTGGCGGCGATGTCGTCCCGAAAAATTTTCTGCGCCTCATCTCTGAGCGCCCGCTTTACCGATTCCACGCCTTTGCTGCGGTTACGCGAATAAACATCGCGCATGCGCTGCAAAGCCCAGAACAAGTTCACCGCCGTGGGCCGCGTCTTCCCCAATGTCAGCACGACACGATCGAACTCACGGTCGAATGTTTTCTCCGGCGCTTTGAGCATCCCCAGAGCGACGCCCATGGCCGCCGCCACGCCGATCGCCGGCGCACCGCGGATGACCATATTGCGGATCGCTTCGGCAACTTCGTTGTAATCGCGGCAGACCCGGTACACTTCTTTATGCGGCAGCAAACGCTGATCGAGCATGATCACGCGGTCGTTTTTCCATTGGATGGTTTTCACTGCCATAAAGCACTTGCCCCGATCTCCCCTGACACCTTTTTATCAAAGAGGGGCAATCTTCCTCGTCGGGAAATTCCCTGCCATGGGATTGTTCCAATTTTGCGGAGACCAAGTATATTAGTTGACCAATCAAAGCGTCAAGGGCCACTCATGGATTTCAATCAACTAGTTGGATACTTCACCGGACTGCTGATCATCAAGCCTGACATGGCGCCGGCGTCGCTGTTGCCGACCGCCGCGCTCGTGCACCTGCTCGACGCCATTCTCTGCGGCGTCATCGCCGATCACAGCCGGCGCAGCGTCATCGGCTGGACGATCGGCGGCCTGATCGGCGGCATCTGGGCCCTCGGAGTTTTGTTTGTCCTGCCCGCGAAGAAAGACCCATGATGTGGTTCCTGTCAGTCACCGCATCCCACGGAAAATACTCCGGATTAAGAATATCTCTCGCAAAGGCGCAAAGGTGAGGGGAGTGGATTACACAAAATTTAATTTTTATTCCGAACTTAGCGCCTTAGCGCCTTTGCGGGAGACTATCCGACTCCTTTTTTGCGCGCTTTGCGTTCTTTGCGGCCAGTCTCTTATTCATTCTGCGCGATTACGAACGCCAGTCCATGCTGCTTGGTATGCGTGATCGACAGCGCCCAGCGGCGAATGCCCAGCGCCTCGGCGAGCTTCGCCGTCTTGTCGTGTAAGATGATATCCGGCTTGCCGCTGCGCGCCCGCGCTACTTCGATATCTAGCCAGCGTACTTTCGCGCCCCAGCCGCGCCCGAGCGCCTTCATCACCGCTTCCTTCGCCGCGAACCGCCCTGCGTAGCTCTCGTACTTGCCGCGCTGCTT
>JAERMN010000663.1 GCA_016844625.1 Deltaproteobacteria bacterium | reverse complement strand
CAGGATGCAGTGCTTTTGCTCCGAATCGCCATGCTCCAGCCGTTCCAGTAGCAGCGGCAGGATTCGATCGTCGCGGAGATTGCACAGCGCATTCACCGCCGTTTGCCGAACTCGATCGTCGTCGTCATAGAGCCGCTCGATTAGGGGAATCGCCGCCTGAAAGTTTCCCTGCCATCCTAACGCGAAGGTTGCGTGGAGTCTCAGCTCGGCATCCGCGCTTGCGATATCCTTCAGCAGGCTGTCGATCAGCGATTGAGAATCCTTCAACAACGGACCCATGACACTGATCTGGATCGCGGCGTGATAGCGGATGTCTTCGTTTTCCGTGCGATCGGTCATGATCTCGTACAACGGTCCAATGCTTTGTTCTTTGGCGAAGCTGCCGAGCACGAATAGTATTTCTCTCTTAAGCTCCCCGTCGGCGTGCTTGAGGGCGCGCAAGAGCAAAGGAATCGCTTGATCGCGTTCGTCAATGAATAGATCGATGGATTCAACATAATGCTTGGCTTTCTCAAGAATCCGTTCCTTCGAATCGAATCCGATTACGCGGTTTGTTTTTTTCATAAAATTGGGGTGGCGATGATGTTTAATCTTTCACGCCTCGCGAATTCCAGTTCTACGCTAAGGAACAACGTGTCGCCCGACAATTATCAGATTGCGCTCCACGCCGTCTATATCCCTGCGCCGGCTCTCGACTGTTACCGGCTGCGTATCAGCAGTGGCCATGCGGCCAGGAATGGCTGAGTTGTAGATCGTGACGATGGCTGGCAGATCGGCGTCGATGGCCTCGCGAATAGTCATGCTGCCTAGGCGACTGAGAGTTGTCGTGGCCATCCAGAACACGTTGCTTTTAGCAGTTCATGATCCGCGCTTTTTGCTGGCTAGTTCCAATACTTCGGATAACCCAGAAATACTTGCCCCTTGCCACTCTCTAGCCTCTTGGCGCAATTCACCATGGGGTTCATGCGATGTGGGTCGTATCAGCACGGGGCTCATGCCGAAATCAGCGGCAGCCTTCAGCTCGTGATTTTCTCCGTCGGCGATGTAAAGACAATCCTCGGGCGCGACGCCCAAGCGCTCGCAGGCGAGATGATAAATGCGCGGGTCCGGTTTCTTAAAGCGTTCCCGGCTGGAGAATACGGGGCTTTCGATTAAGTCGGCGAATTCGGTCTCCGGCCAGAGGATAGGAATCTCGATGGAGCAATTGCTGAGCAGGCCGACCTTGAAGCCCGTGTGCTTCAGTTGCGCTAAGGTCGCGACGGCCTCCGGTTTAGGTACAAGAGCGCGCCTGGTGTATTCCAAGCGAAATTCTACGGCCTTGGCCATCTGCGCAGCATTCACCCGGACACCGAGAGCGCCGCAGACATGTTCTATGCTGGCTTCGACGGTCTGAAACTCTCCCAGGGTCCGCCGCCCGGTTATCTCGCGCCACAGTTTCATGAAGGGTTCATAAGGCACGCCGAGAATCGCGGCGAGTTCGTCGTGACTTTGACCCGCGGCGGACGCGAAGTCGTTAACCAACGTGCCGAACAAATCGAAAATGACGGTGTGGCAATTCATTATCTCTGCTCGGTACTGCCGGCGGCAAGTAAAATTATGGCAGAGCTTCTTTCGAGACAATTGCAAGGACAAACTCGCGAACTTGTTCGGCGAGATGGAGGCCCTCAGTAGCCGTTTCCCGGTCCGGCCAAAACTCCAGGTCGTAACGGGATGGAACGGCGTAATCGAGCCGCTGAAGCTCCTCAATGTCATGAGTCTTGGGGATCAGCTCTTCGACGTAAGCTAACAAATCCTTCAAGTACTTTTCCGCCGCCTGCTGGACGTGAAAACAAGCGGTGTCGAAAGGGCCTTCACTGATTACTGTGCGGCGCGCATTCACCAAATCCTTCATAAAGAACCTTACCCTCTCTCAGGGTCACGTTGATAAAGGCATTCGGCACTTCGCTCCACTCGCGAATTTCCTCTGGCGTCCAAACCACAATTTCCTTGGGCGGAAACAGACCTACGAGTGCGCGGCGGTAGCGTGTAGCGCGCTGGTAACGAGGTAAGTTTGAGTCCTCAATTATTAGGAAATCGAGATCGCTGTCAGGTCGAGCATCGCCTCGAGCCCGTGAACCAAATAGAACAATCTTGTGAGGACTTCCCACTTCACAAATGCGGCGAACGATTCCCTTCAGAAATTCATCGTTAACTTCCGGATAGTTGCGTTCTTGTTTTTCGGCGGTACCCATAAACATTAACCCTACAAGGAATCTCTTGATGCGATTCTAGCAGCGTAGCTTCCAAAAAACCAATAAGTAATCATCGGCGAGAGAAACAGCGGAAGCGATTTCCTATAGATTTTCGATTCTAATTGGCTCAACCGGATCAGCCAGCTCAAAGCCAAATACTTTCGAGTAGAAGTATAGCTCCGCTTCGAGCACGCGTTTGATGTTTTCCGCTTTGCGAAAGCCGTGTTGTTCGCCTTCGAAGGTGAGATAGGCCACCGGGAGTTTTTTCGCGC
>JAERMN010000273.1 GCA_016844625.1 Deltaproteobacteria bacterium | reverse complement strand
GAACCCAGAGACCGGGAACAACTGCACAAAAAATTCGCCGAGCTGGGCCTGCGCGGTTATTGGCAGAATCGCCATCAGGTCCAACGCATGGAACCCAAGCTATGGCGCTGGAAAGAAATTCTTCCCGTCTTAATGGAAACCACCGAAGTCATTCGTATCGGCCCGGACGCGTTTCGCCGTAATGTCGGCTTGCAGTCCGGCAGCAAGACGTTGGCCATGGGATTTCAAATCGTTCTTCCTGGCGAAGCCGCGGCGGCGCACCGCCACACCAACACGGCGCTCCGCTTCGTCGTCAAAGGCGGCGGCGCCTACACGACTTCGAATGGCGAACCGATGGTGATGGAGCCGGGCGACCTGCTCATCCAACCCAATTGGGTGTGGCACGATCATGTGAATAATTCCAAAGAACCGATCATCTGGATCGACGCGCTGGACGCCGGGCTCGTGAGTTATCTTGACGCCTCGATCTTCCGCGAAGAATGGGCCGAGGGAAAACAACAGCCGTTGACGAGAAACCACGGCGCCGCGCGCCGCCTCTACGGCCCGGCGCGCCAACCGAAGGTCGACTACCAAGGCGCCGCCGGCGTGCCCTATCATTACAAATGGAATGAAGCGCTCGAAGCTTTGAAAGAGTTGGGCGAACAAGGCGTCATTGATCCGTACGACGGCCTTTATATTGAATACAAAAATCCGATCGACGGCGGCCATACCTTTCTCACCATGACCTGCTATCTACAAATGCTCCAACCCGGACAACAAACCCGTTTTCATCGTCACACCGGCACGGCGATGTATCACGCGGTCCAAGGACGCGGCGTAACCATGGTCGACAAAACTAATCAGATTGACCTGCAATGGGATGAGCACGACAGCTTCACCGTCCCGTCCTGGCGCTGGCACGCCCATAAAAATCTCTCGCCAACCGAACCGGCGATCCTGTTTTCGTTTACGGATAGGCCGCTGCTCAAAATGACGGGGTTGGATCGGCAGGAATTGAGCTGAGATAATCGATTTCGTCTTTACGACATTTACCGTTACGTCCAGGTGTTCTTACAATAATTAGCGTAGAAACTTCTTACGCCCAGTGTTACTCTTAGCGTCGGATTGGAGGTAACCATGAGCATGATCACCGTTACAGTTTCAGACGATCGCCTGTCAAAACTTCAAGAAATCGCTAGGCGGTATAACATTACTCCAGAAGATCTTGTACGGGTGACGATTGATGAATTGATCGCACGCCCAGAGGAAGCTTTCCAGCAGGCAGCTGACTACGTTCTCAACAAAAACTCCGAACTCTATAGCCGCCTCGCCTAGTGCGTTATCTCACCCTAAGTGAAGTACTCGAACTCCATCGCCGGATCATCCAGCGCAGCGGCGGTAGTCTAGGCATCCGCGATCTAAATGCTATCGAGTCTGCGCTCGCTCAGCCGCGCATGACGTTTGGCGGTGAAGACCTGTATGCAACCATCGTTGAGAAAGCGTCGGCTGTGGGGTTTTCACTTATTCAGAACCATCCGTTTATTGACGGCAACAAACGGATCGGTCACGCCGCGATGGAAACTTTTCTTGTCCTAAATGGCTTTGAGATAAGTGCGACCGTTAACGAGCAGGAACAAATCATTTTGTCCGTCGCGTCTGGAACGATGGAGCGCGCGGAATTTTTAGATTGGCTGCGAATACACGTTGTAAAAGCTTCGGTTCCATAGCGCAACGCGAAACGAATTTACACTTGTCTCCCCCTCTTCCCTCTCCGAGCTTTAAACGAATGGATCGAATTGAACGGCTTGAACGATTGGAACTGCCGCGTCCGGTTTAGGTCGTTAATTTTTTATACAGCTGCGGCAACCGCCGCGGCAACAAGCTCACGTCCGCTAGCACTTCGTAGCTGAAGTCATCCATCATCGTTCTGAGATAATCGTTGCCCTCTTTGTCGACCGTTAGACAAAATGGATGTATGCCTTCGCGCCGCGCTTCAATCAGCGCCCTGCGCGTGTCTTGCACTGCGTAGGCTTTTTCCGCGCCTTCCTGCGAGTAGCCGCGGTCCTGCGGCCGGCCGTCGCTAATGAGAAAGAGAAACCGCGAGCGGGTTTGCTGCAAGCGCAGCTTCGAGGTCGTGTGGCGGATCGCCGGTCCCATCCGAGTGGCATGGAGCGGGCCGATGCGGCCAAAACGTTTGGCAACGTCTAGATTAAATTCTTCGGCGAGATCTTTGATCACGTAAAACTCGACGTTGTCGCGGCCATGGCCGGAGAAACCATAAACGCCGTAGCTGTCGCCGATCGCTTCGAGCGCATCCATCATCAGCACGATCGCTTCCTTTTCCACATCGATGATGCGCCGCTGGGAGCGCTCTGCCATCGGCTCGCCACTCGCAAGCCGCGGCGTCTCCGGCATCACGGTCTTGATCGCTTCGCCCGTAGAGCCGCTCATGTCGAGCAAGAACGCCACGGCGACGTCGCGCTCGATTTTGTGCTGGCGCCAAAAGATTTTCTCCGGCGGGCTCACGCCGATGCGCAGATCGGTCATCGCCTCGATGGCCAAGTCCAAGTCGTGATCCGTGCCGTCCGCCAGACGCTTTTCCTTGTGATAAATTTCCGGCACCACCTGCTCGAACTCGCGGCGAATTTGCTGCAGCAATCCGGCATGGCTCAGCAGCGTCTCGCGGTAAAATGTCAAATCGCCGATGCCCATCGTCTTCTCGTAAACCTTGCACCAGCGGCTGCGATATCCGCGCGCCTGTTCATCCCACTCGTCGTAGACAAAAGTGTTGGGCTGGGTCGCCGACAACGGACCGGCGTCGTCGTCCTGCTGCGGCGATGGCCGCCGCGTCACGCTCTGCATGCGTGCATCGCGCTTGTCGAGCTCGCGCAAGAGATTCTGCACCATCTGGCTGGTCTGCGGGTCTTGCTCGTCGGCAATTTCGTCTGAATCGCGCGGCTTCGGCGTGCGCTGGCTGCGCAACATATCCGCCAGCTCTTCCGGTGTCAGTGACTTCCGCTGCTCGCGCGAATTGGCCTGCGCCTGAGTGAGCAATTGCGCCAGCTCCGGTCGAAAATCGCCGCGATAGTCGACGCCCTGGGGCGCCAGATATTCCCGCTCCCGACCTTGAAGTTCCGGCAATCCGTGATTCTCGGCGCTGGGATCTTGATCTAACCAACGGCCTGAACGATTTGAACGTTTTGAACGGCTGGAACTCTTTTGCTCGGTATCTAGAATCCCGAACTCGTCTTCATCGAGATAATCGTTCCTAACTTTCGCCAAACGCGGGTAAATCCTGAGCGTCGCCTCGGCGGCGTCTTCCACGGTGGCGCCGCTCTCGGCAATTAGTCTCATCATCGTGCGAATCTCGCCGGTAATCTTGCGCTGCGTCTTCGGCACTCTAACGCCACCTAGCTGTCCAAGGCTCAGCCGGATCATGAATTCGAGCAGCGCCTCGCGCGCCGGCAGATAGATAATTTCTTGGCGCAGTTCTAGGGTGCACCGGCGCATTTCGCGATAGGCGGTCGCGATACCGCAGTATTCGTGCATGATGCGCGCTTCGATGCGCGCGCTTTCGACGATCGAAAAAACATCAAGCGCCAAGCGCTTGTTGGGAAATAGTTTAAAAAATCGCGTCAGCTCCGTGATTGCGGCCTGCTCGTGGTGCCCTTCATGGCCATGATCGTGATCGTGATAATCCAGCGACGCGGTGAGTTTCGGCCGTAAGTCGTTGAAGCGCGTCGACGGCCGGTCGAACTCGAACTCGAAGCTGCCGAACTCGATGTGGCCCGCCTGCTGCGTCAGCATGACTTTGAGAAATTTAAAATTGTCGGCTTGCGCCTCGAACCGTTCGACAATGCCCGGCAGAAAAATCGCCGCGCCATCGCTGGTGGCAACATCGTGCTTCGACCAGCCGATATTCTTGTCGACCAGCGCATTCAAATCCTGCAAGTCAACACTCCGCTCCGTCAACGCGCGGCAATAAAGCCGCAAGATCTCCCGGATCGGCGCCAACTCGACGGCAGGTGAATCGGGGGCGGACATCGGATTACTTAACCGCAAAGAACGCAGAGAGCGCAAAGTAAGAACGGCATTAAGATCCTCGCCTTAAATCTCTTCCTTCGTGCTCTTCGTGTCCTTCGTGGTGAACACTAGGTCCAAGTTAGTTTTCGAACGGTGAGTTAACCGCAGAGCAAATTTCTTCTTTGCGTTCTTTGCGGTTAAATTTCCGAATGTATTCACGGGAAGATCGCCGCGACGACTTCGTCCAGGCTGCGCTGCACCGAGACATCGTCGGTGATGCCCGAGGTTACGGCCACGTGGCAGGCGCGCCGCGGCGCGATGCCTTCTTTGATCAAGCGGGCGGCGTAAATCAAGACGCGCGTGCTCGCGCCTTCTTTCAAACCATGCTCGCGCAGATTGCGCACCTTGTGGCCGAGCTTGGCCAGCTGCGCGGCGCTCTTGTCGTCAACGCCTGATTCGTGCCCAATGATCTTCGCTTCGCGCTCCGGCTCGGGAAACTGAAAGTCCAGCGCCACGAATCGCTGGCGCGTGCTGTGTTTCAAATCTTTCAAAACGCTCTGATAGCCGGGGTTGTAAGAGACCACCAGCAAAAAACTATCCGCCGCTTCGACCACTTCGCCGAGCTTGTCGATGGTCAGCAAGCGCCGATGATCGGTGAGCGGATGAATGATGACCGTGGTGTCTTTGCGCGCCTCGACGACTTCGTCGAGATAACAAATGCCGCCGACCTTCACCGCGCGCGTCAGCGGCCCGTCGATCCAGCGCGTGCCGTTGGCGTCGAGCAGATAGCGGCCGACCAGATCGCTCGCGGTTAAATCTTCATGGCAGGCCACCGTCACCAGCGGCACCGCGCCGTTGCTCGCGCCCACGGCGCCGTCTTTGACGATGGTCAGCGGCTGGCCGAGTTTCCACGCCATGTACTCGATGAAGCGCGTCTTGCCCGTGCCGGTCGGGCCTTTGAGCAAAACCGGCACGCGCTGGCGATACGCCGCCTGGAAAATTTCCACTTCGTCCGAAGTGGGCACGTAAAACGGTTCGTCTTTGACGACGTACTCTTCGATGCGATACTGCGGGGCTTTTGCGGTCGACATTCGCTATTTCACTCGTTAGAAATTATTTCGCAAACCGTAACCGATGGCCTACCCACTGTCAAACTGGCAATATCATCGCAACATCGTCAAGGGACCGACCGCATCCCAAACTCGAAACCCGAAACCATGTCCTGAGCAAAGCCGAAGGATCAGAACTCGAAACCACGTATGCCGCGCGTTGACAGCTC
>JAERMN010000272.1 GCA_016844625.1 Deltaproteobacteria bacterium | reverse complement strand
AAAATTAGACCGGGCGAACGTTGAGACGAGCGGGATCGAGCGTGAGCTGGACTAAGTCGCCGGCGTTAAAGCGCTGCTTCTTCGGCGCCAGCAAGACCAAAGAAACTCCCGCGGCTTTGACATGATACTCAAAACGATCGCCGAGATAAGCGACCTGTTCGATGGTGCCCGCGAGCTGATTCGCCTTGCCCCCACCGCTCGCGGAAATCTCCACATCCTCCGGCCTGGTAAAGACTCTCGCCATGGCGCCATCGGTCAACGCATCGGTCATAGCCTTGCTCAACGCACCGGTAAGCGCGCACCGGCCGGCGCCGTTCGCGAACTCGATCCAGCAGCCGGCGACGCTCTTGGCGACCTTTCCTTCGAAGCTCACCGTGCGTCCCAAAAACTCCGCGACAAATAGCGTCGCGGGTTTTTCATAAACTTCTTCGGGCGCGCCGATCTGTTCGAAGCGGCCGCGGTTCACCACCGCGATCCGGTCCGACAAAGTCATCGCCTCGGCTTGATCGTGGGTCACATAGAGAACCGTGAGGCCAAGTTTTTTTTGCAGGGCGCGAATCTCGACTCTCATCTGCTCGCGCAGTTTGGCGTCGAGATTGGACAGCGGCTCGTCGAGCAGCAAGATCGCCGGCTCATACACCAGCGCGCGCGCCAACGCGACGCGCTGCTGCTGACCGCCGGACAACTGCGTCGCGCCGCGCTCCGCCAGACCGCCGAGGCCGACGACGTCGAGCGCCTGAAGCACGCGCTTGCGGACGTTATCCTGCGATTCTTTGCGTACTCGCAGGGGGAACGCGACGTTTTCGAACACCGAAAGATGCGGCCAGATCGCATAAGATTGAAACACCATGCCGAGCTGACGTTTCTCCGGCGCTGCGAACAAACCTCGCGCCGGTGCCGCCACAGCGCTGCCACGGATAAGAATCTCGCCGCCATCCGGCTCTTCCAAGCCGGCGACTAGCCGAAGCGTCGTCGTCTTGCCACATCCCGACGGCCCGAGCAAAGTGAACACTTCACCCGGCGCGATCGAGAAACTCACACCGTCGACGGCATTAACCGCGCCGAATCTTTTAATGACAGCGCGAAACTCGAGAACGGGATCACTCATAACGTGGCCGGGAAAAGCAATTGCTTTCGAAACGATTTGAACGGCTTGAACGAATGGAACCGTTTGAACGGGCTTGGTTATTCTTCGTCGAGCAACTTGCAGTAATAGCGCCAGTTGGAGCCGGCATGCACCGACTTGCTACTGCTGCCGCGCGACTTGCCGACGAGAATGTCGATATCTTCCTGCGGGATCGGCTCCGGCGTGCCGAGCAGACTCGCTTGATAATTGATCACCGCGGCGTCGTTTAACTTGATCGCCGTCAGAGTCGCATCCTCGACATTCGGTCCGGCGCTGGTGATGCCATGGCCGCGCATGAGACAAGCCGGCTTGTCGCCCATCGCCTTGGCAAACTCTTCGCCCAATTTCTCATTCGACACCGTGATGCTGCGCGGATAAGTCGCTAGACCTTCCACGATCAAGCGCAACCCCGACGGATCGTAGGCGCCGTATAAGGGTTGAATCGGCTTGTTGCAGATCGTGAACAACACGACGGTCAACGGATGCACATGGACGACGCACTGCACGTCGGGACGAGTTTTATATAACCAGGTGTGAATGAACACTTCCTGAGGCACATCGAGGCCGTCGTCGCCGGCAACCTTCTTGCCGTTGAAATCGACCGTGATAATGTCGCGCGCCGAGACGAAACGTAAGCCGGACTCCTCCGGTCCGCGCGCTTTGATCAGCACTCTGTCTTCGCCCGGCACCCGCGCGCTCACGTGGCCGCTCGGCTCTTTGGTTAAATTTAATTTGCCGAGTATGCGGCAAGATTGCGCCACCTGCTCACGCAGTTTAGATAGATCAGCCATAAAGTGGTTCCTCTGCTAAATGTAAAGTAAGATTGAACGAACGATAAAGCGAGTGGATCATAATCTCGCTCGCTGGTGATGGCAAGAGCGAGTTCAGAAAGGCGCGGCAAAACTACAACGAGAAAATTCCGGCCGGCGGCGGCGAGTTGCTGCGGCATTCGAGGGGCGCGGTCACGACTATCCCTACTTAGGCGCGAATTTCACCATTCTGAGATCTGAAATCTGCAATTTGAAATTCCCGGTTACGCGCTCCCGCGCGTAACCGGGACAGGCTATTCGTTGACAGCGCGCGGCGCGCGATTGTTGCTACTCTGCTCTATGGATTCCATCAGATGGGTATCGATAAAGGGATTGTTCGCCGGGTCGCGAATCACGCCCATGGGATCCAAGCCCTGCTGAACTTTCTTTATTTCACGGAACATCACTTCGCGCAGTAGAATGACGCCGCGATCGGAGCTGGTTAAGCGCTCCTGGGTGCGGTCGCATATCGGCCCCTGCGTTTCCCATGCCATGTGATCCTGGGCTTGCACCGCGTCCATGCGAAACTTCGTGAACGGATGCAGAGCATCGGGCGGATTCTTATAAGGCTTAATGTATTCCGCCGGCGGATCGTCGTGTTCGACGATCTCGCCATTCGCGGTCGGGAAGAAGCGCACGAAGTATACTTTCGTATGGGTGTCGTCCATCGGCACGCGGATTTGCCCCACGTTACCCTGGCGCAAAATATTCGGGAAGATTACCGGGTGCTCGTCGATCATACCGTTCTTGTAGGTGCGCCGCTTCATCAGACCATAGGAGGTTTCGTAGAAATCGAACTCTTGGACATCGTCGGTCAAGCCCCGCGTCGTGTCTTGAATCGACCGGCCGCGGTTGGCGGTATTCTGATGAAGAATTTGCAAATGCGCCGGATCCATGGAATTTTCCATCGGCTGGAACCAGTTGCAGTCGAGCGGCGGTTGAATAAAGAGTTTTCGATGGCCGTCCTGGCGAAACCAAATATCGAAATTGGTCATCAGCGGCGCCGGCAGCGGGCCGAGATAAGCCCAATACAAGCCAACCAGCTTCTGCACTGGATAAGCCTTCTGTTTAACGGTCAGATGGAACTTGCTCTCGCAAGGCTCGGCCGGGGTTTCGAGACAGTCGCCCTTGGTGTCATAGAGCCAGCCATGATACGGGCAAGCGATGCCGCGCGTTTCGACCCGGCCATAAGTCAGCGACGCGCCGCGATGTTGGCAGCGATCGTTCAAAAGACCGACAGTGCCGCTCTTGTCGCGAAATAAAACCAACGTCTCGCCGAGAATGCGCACTGTTTGTGTCGGATTTTCCGGCGTAAGTTCGTTCGCAACACCGACCGGCAGCCAGTAACGGCGCAAAAGTTCACCCGCCGGGGTGCCCGGTCCCACTTGCGTCAGCATGTCGTTTTCTTCTTTGGTTAACATTCCACGATCCTCCGTCTAAGTTACGTTCGTTTGGCTATCTCTTGCCAGCCTTGGTTAAGGCTTCGTCGATGATCTTTAGAGCCATATCGATATCCTGATACTGCGGCAAACTAGTATTGACGTATTTGCCTTTCTCCGTAGGAATAGAACTTGGATCGGACAACATGTTCTTCGGAATATCCGTGCGCAGCGAGTTGTTATCGGTCTTTTCCTGCCACTTGAGCTGACCTTCTTTCGAGAGCAGCCAATTGAGCAAAACTTTCGTGGCTGCCGGGTGGGGCGCTTTGTTGACGACACCGACATGGCCAAAACCGCCGGACATGTAGGACTCCTCGTCGGGCGCGTCGATGATGTCGATAGGCAGGCCCTGCTTTTTAGCTTCCATGACATCGGTGCTGGTCGAAAAAATTGACAGCTGGAATTTTCCCTGGGCAACCCAATCGATCATCATGCGCTGATCGCGGCTCAGCGTGACGTCCATCTCGCCGAAGAAGCGGCGGAAAAATTCGCCGCCCAACTTGGGCGAATGATAAAGGGCTCGCACGGATTGAATATGGCCGCGCGCGCGTGGATCGTAAGCCACCATCTTGCCTTTCCACGTGGGATTGAGCAGATCCATATAGGATTTAAGCCCAGCCGGGTTGACCAGCTTGGTGTTGTACGCTGCTAAGTTAGTGCTGATGTTTCCTTGGATCATGAAAACATACTGTCCCTTGGCGTCTGCGTAGGTATGGGTCTTGCCGAGCCAAACCGACTGATCCTTGACCTCCGGCAACAGCAACATGGGCGACAGCGGCTCGAGCAAGTTGCCGTCGAAAAGAACTTCGATGATCGTTCCCGATCCGCCGATGAAGAGATCCGCGAGATACTTGCCCGCTCGTCGCTCCGTCACTAAACGCTGAGCGTTGTTAGTGCCGGAGCCTGGGATGTAGACCAGTTTGATTCTTGGAAAGGTATTCTGAAACGCGCCAATGGCGTTCTGGTAGCCCGTCGCCGGAGGGCCGTAGACGGTCACCTGCCCTTCCTTTGTCGCAGACGCGAGAGTTTTTTCCCACTCCGCTTGCCAGTCCGACTTTGGCGCGGCCGCAGCCATCGCAGCGCTGCCGGAAAATAGAATTGCGCCAATGACTAATATCTGGCCAGTGAATTTTTTGCTCGCCTTACCCCTCACGCCTGCCCCCCCCCTTAGCGCTTCTTTCCTTCAACAAGTTCGCCGACTAATTTACGCACCGGCTCGATATCTTCGTATTTCGCCAAGCTCGTTAGCATGTACTTGCCGCCCTCTTTGGGAACTTGAATGTCGCGGAACTCGAGCATGTCCTTAGGCAAGTCCGTGCGAAACGAATTTCGCCCGGTATACTTCTGCCAGCCAAGTTGACCGTCGCGGGACAAAAACCAATTGACGTAAAGCTGCGCGGCTCTGGGATGGGGCGCGTCTTTGAACACACTGATATGTCCCGAACCGCTGGCAATGGCGTCGGCTTCTTTATCGCTAAAGATTTGCGCCACCGGCAAGCCCTGCTTCCTCGCGTTCGCGGTGTTTTCTATTTTCGCAAGCAAATTTACGTGGTATTTTCCCGCCGCTACCCAATCCATCATCTGCCGTTCATCATGAGCGAAAACGATATCCATCTCCGCCATCAGTCGGCGCAGAAATTTTGGACCAAGATCGTCGTCGTGATAAAGGAAACGCCAACTGCCGACGTTGCCCACGCCGCGCGGATCGTTCATCACCAGCTTGCCCTTCCACTTCGACTGCAATAAGTCCCACCAGGACTGGATCTCGTTCGCTTTAACCGAAGCCGTGTTGATCGCGCCGATCCCCGATCCCGCATCCCCCTGCGACATGAAAACATGGCGGTTGTCGCTATCGGAATAAAGATGTTTCTTGCCCCACCACTTGGATTGATCGCGGACTTCGGGTGA
>JAERMN010000271.1 GCA_016844625.1 Deltaproteobacteria bacterium | reverse complement strand
CCAAAGTGTTCGCACAGAGCAAGGGCAAAACGGTTTTCATCGCTCATGGCGTCGATCTCGAATCGATCAATCCGCACTGGCACAACACCACGGCAAACTACGCCGTCTGGCGTCATTTCCTCGAGCCTCTGGCCGAGTATGATTTCACCAAGAAAAGATATGTCGGAGTCCTGGCCGAATCATGGAGCGGCAACGAGAAAGGTTGGACGTTCAAGCTGCAAAGAAACGTGAAGTTTCACAACGGTGCCGAGATGACCGCCGCCGATGTGATTTACAGCCTCAAGAGATCCATGAATCCTAAGTTCAGCAGGCAGCTGACTTTGAGCCGAACGATTCAATCCTTGCAGGCGCCCGACCCTTATACCTTGGTTGTGACAACGGCGAAACCCGTGATCTCTTTCCTCGCCTATCTCGACAACGCTTACATCTTGAGTGAATCCGCGGCCAAAGAGTCCGGCGATGAGGCAACCCTCGGCAAAAAGCCTGTCGGCACCGGCCCTTTTAAATTCGTCGAATGGGTGCGCGGCGACCGAGTCGTCGCCGAGAAGAATCCGCAGTACTGGCGCGGCGCCGCCAAGATCGACCGCATCGTTTGGAAACCGGTAGCCGAAGACGCCGCCCGGCTGGCGTTGTTGGAATCCGGACAAGCGGATCTGATCGCCAGCGTGCCGCCGCACGAAAACGATCGCGTCAAAAACCACCCGGCGCTGCGCAGCGAGGAAGTGAGAAGCGCGCGGATTATTTTCTTGTTGCTCGACCCGGCGCATAAACCACTCGACAACAAACTGGTGCGCCAAGCGATTCACTACGCGCTCGATAAAGATGCTCTGGTTAAATACGTCTTGGACGGTAAGGCCTTTCGTCTTGACGGCATCTTAGGTCCGCACGGACTCGGTGAAGACCCATCGTTCAAGCCTTTTTCTTACAATCCGCAAAAAGCGCGAGAGTTGCTAACGGCGGCCGGCTTTGCCAGCGGCTTTGAGATCGATTTTTTCACCTCAACGGGACGCTACACCAAAGACCGGGAAATCGCTCAAGCGATCGCCGGCCAGTTGGCCAAGGTCGGCATCAAAGCGCGCCTTCACACTCCCGAATGGGGTGTGTTCAATGATCTCCATCGAGCCGGCAAGTGTCCGATCTGTTTCAGAGGCCGAGGCACCGTGGTCGACCCGGATGATTTTTTCAACGAGTATTTCGAGACCGGGGTTTCCAAACGCCTTTCCTACTCGAATCCTAAATTCGACCGCTTGCTCCAGCAGCAACGCCAAATCTTCGACGCCGACAAACGCGAGCAGGTTCTCCAAGCGGCGATAAAGATTTTACTCGAAGACGCGCCGATCGTGCCGCTCTATAACCCGATCGACATTTACGGCGCCAAGCGGCGCCTTATCTGGAAACCTTCGCCGAAAGATTATATCAACGTCGCCGACGCCGACTTAGCGGAAAAGTAACCGGCGGAAAGGTGTTGCCATGGCTAAACCAATAATACCCGGTGCCCAATTGGCAGCGCTGCACGCTGCCCTGGACAAGATTCGAGTCGCGCCGGCCTATCGATCCGGTCAATGGTTCGTCGGGCCAGTCAATTTTGCGCCGGAGGTGCGCGCGGCGATGACTCTGCCCGCGCGCGTCGAAATCTGCGATGTCACACTGCGCGAAGCGTCCCAGGCATACTTTGGCGAAAGAGAATACCTCGCCTTGGCGAGAGCCCTCGATGAAGCCGGCGTCGCGGTGATTCAGTTTCTTGCCCCGAAAACCGGCGGCGATCGAGAGCAAGCCGTGCGAGTTCTAAACCAGCTTAGTAAGATGAAGCTCCGAGCGAAGCTGCAGCTCTACGGCGTCGGATCGGCAGCGCAAATGGACCTGGCGCGCGACCATGGAGTCGAGATCATTTCTTACACGATCTTTCCTTTGCCGGAATGGCAACCGATCTACGCGGCCTCGAGAAATGGCGGCGACTCAAGCGACGCTGGGGCGCAATCGGCTGCTCCAGACAGCGAAGCGAAGCTCATGGATTATGTCGAAGGGACCGCGGCGGCGATCAAGACGCGCGGCATGAAGCCGCGTCCCATCGCCAATTTTTTCTCCATGGCATCCGTCGATTTTTTGCGAAACCTCGGCCGCACCTGTGAACGAATCGGCGTCTACGCGCTCAATTTCGTCGATGCGGCAGGCAGCATGGGACCCGCCGCTTGCCGTTACGTGATCAGCGAAGTTAAAAAGGCTGCGCCTGGCTTGACGATAGGCATGCACACGCACAACGACTTGGGCCTGGCTACGGCCAACGCCTTGGCTGGAGTGGAGGCTGGCGCCTCCCAAGTCGATGTGACGATTAACGGCGTTGGCGCCAGAGCCGGCAATGCGACCATGGCGGAGGTAGTCGTTGCTTTGGAAAGTCTTTACGGGATTAGCACCGGTGTCGACCCGACCAGGCTGACCGGCCTCGCTAACCTATTTGAAGAGTTATCAAACTGGCCTACCCCCAAGGACAAAGCGCTGGTGGGTGATTACGCTTTCACCGACGCCAGCGATACCCACAGTTTTCTCATGCGGGCCGATCCCTTATTGTTCGCGCCAGTCACACCGGAATGGGTCGGCAATCAAAGACGCAGCCATCTCGACCTAAAGTCCGGTGTTAACACGCTCAGAATGCGCCTTGGCGAGATTGGACTAAGCGTCTCGGAAGAAGCCCTGCCGCGACTCTGGGCGCGCATTCAACATGAGTTAGAGATCAAACGCAGAGCGCTTACCGATGCGGAAATTCGCGCCTGCGCAAATGCCGCTCAGTCTTGAACTGAGCAGCGCGGTCTTGGAGGTCTAAACAATGGCAAGCATACTCATCACCGGCGCCAACGGTTTTATCGGCTCTCACTGCACGAAATTAATCGAATCCCTCGGCCACAATGTCGTGCCGATGGACGTCGTGGCGCGCGCGCCGGATCTTTCTCTGCTCGGCATCAACACACCGAGCCACATCATGAACGTGACTGACACCAACATGTTTCGGGCGCTGTGTGAAAAAGAACGGCCGACCCATATTTTTCACGCCGCGCACCCGCCGCGCGACGAAACGCCGACGGTACTAAACTATTGCTACCACGCCATGACTAATATTCTGGAAGCGGCCAAGGATCTAAAAATCCAGCGCGTGGTCTACTCCAGCTCCGCGTCAATTTACGGCCAGCTCACGAAGCCGGACGGCAGCCTGGTCAAGGAAGACGACGCGGTGATGATCTATCCGACATATTTTTATCGCGCCGCGAAAACCGTCTCCGAATGGATGGGCAATTTTTACCAGGAAAAACATGGCGTCGACTTCGTCGCCCTGCGCTATTCATCGGTTTATGGCCCCGGCCTCTATCGCAGCATTCCGCTGGAACTAAAGAAAGGCATTCTTGGGCAAGCTTGCCGGCCATTTCTCACCCGCCCGGTTGACGATCTAATTTACGTCGACGACGTAGCCGACGCCGTGCGCCGCGCGCTGTTCACGGAAAAGCCGCTCAGCCGCGCTTACAACATCGGTCTAGACAAAACATACGTTAGCGAAGATCTCAAACGCGCGATCCAAAAAGCCCTGCCTGATCTCAAATTCGAAATCGGCCAACATCCCAACGCCGCCGAAGTCGCGCCGCATCGCCTGCGTAACCCGCTCGATATTTCGCTGGCGAAGAAAGAATTCAGCTGGGCGCCGAAGATTTATCTGGAGGAAGGCATTGCGCGGCTGGCTCAGTGGCTGCAAAAGCACCGAGCGAGCTTGCGGCTATGAGCTTGGACTTGTTACTTCTACGGCGCTCTTTCTAAAAGCCGTGGACCGTAGAGCCGCACCGCGTTGTCCCAGAGAATTTTGCGTTTGCTATCGTCCGAAATCGGCTGGGCGCCAAACCAGGGCAGCACCTTATCCGGATCTGGCGCATCTGGGTGCGGGTAATCGGTGTTCCACACCAGATTGTCGTCGCCCAAGAATTTGACGATATCATCTAGACCCGGCTCGTCGGGATCCGCGGAAATTACACATTGGCGCTTCACATACTCGCTCGGTTTCATCGGCAAGCTTGCGCCGAGAATGAGCCGACGGCCATGGGAGTGATCGTCCATGCGCGGCAGCCAGAAGTTAGCCCAGCCCGCGTTCGATTCCAAGATGCCGAGCCGAAGTTTTGGAAATCGCTCCAACACGCCGCCGAATATGAAATGCGCCAGGGTCACCATGTTGTCCATCGGGAAACCAATAATATGATCGAGCGCGCTGAAAGTGCCGCCGGCGCGGAGCTCGCGGAACGGCGCGGCTCTCAAATGGCGCGATTCGCCGTGGACCGAAATTGGGAAATCAAGATCGCTGGCGAGCTGCCACAAGGCGTCGTATTCCGGTTCATGCAGCCATTTGCCTTTGGGCAAAAGAGGATTGCGCACCGACACGGCACCGAGTTTCTCCACCGCGCGGCGCGCTTCGGAAACCATCGTATTGGTATCGCCGGCCGGCAGCGTGGCGGTAAACTTTATGCGCGCCGAGTCGGTGCTGGCATAGTCACGGCACCAGTTGTGATACGCGCGCGCCATCGCCGCGCCCACTTCGGCATCTTTAAGCGCGGCTTCCATAACTCGGTTGCCGTTCGTAGAAAGGATGACTTGAATGTCCCAGCCGTAACGATCCATGTCTTTGAGGCGAATATCCGCCGACCACCATTGATCGTAGGCGGTGCCGTACTTGTCGGCCATCCATTGGTCATGATGCGCGGGAATATTCTCTCCCGACTCTAGTGCTGGAAAAATCTTGTCGTCGGGGGCGTAAACGAAAAAGTTGCGCCGCATGCCGATGACTTTGGGCACGCGGTCCCTGTACGCCGGCTCCAAATAACGATCCCACAAATCCTTAGGCTCATGATGGTGCGCGTCCGAGTCGATAACTTTAAATCCGTTCCACATGGTTTTCCCTCACGCTTTGAATTTGTTCTATCACCGACGGCAGTCCAGCTGAAAAGTCAGCGGCATCTGTCATCAGCCGAAAATCGGCACACGACTAACTTTTACGCGCCGGCAACTGACTCGCCAACGTCCGATCGATCCGTTCGCCGATCTGCTCGGCGAGCTTAAACGCCTTCGAATCATCTGAACCTTTGCCTTCGGCGAAATACTGGGCGGTCGCTCTTTGCGTTTTCAAAAAAGGCCTGGCCTTATCGAGAAACTCATCGCTGTACTTGGCCCGCCGCGCGACCCTGAAGGTCACCAGCGAAATCAGCTTGGTCGTCGCCGCGCTGCCGCAATGCGCGCAAGTTACGGCCTGATCGTTAGAC
>JAERMN010000270.1 GCA_016844625.1 Deltaproteobacteria bacterium | reverse complement strand
CCCACCATCGTGCACGAGTACATGGACGGTGCCGGCGGGCGCAAGGCGGCCAATCACATTTTCAATGTCGCTCGTCCCGACGGCCTAACCATTGGCGCCGTCGGTGGCGCTGTGGTCGAAAGTGCCGTACTCGGCGAAATAGGCGTTCAATACGATCTCGACAAGATGCCTTTCGTTGGCTCGCCCTACAGCGCCACGCACTATGTGCTTTTGACGCGCCGCGAGGCCGGCTTTCGAACCCTCGATAAACTCCGGCAAGCCTCGGGCGTGCGTTTCGGCGCTCAAGCCGTCGGTCACACCAACTATACCGTCGGGCGGATCATGGCTTGGCTCCTCGGGCTCAAAGAAATTAAGGAAGTCATCGGCTTTTCGAATCCGGAGCGACGGGCCGCTTTGCTGCGCGGCGAAATCGATGGCCTTGCGAGCTCCGATGATATTCTGGCTCGCGACCCCGATTGGCTGGATAAAGGCCTAATCGATCTTCATGTCATCGTTGCCGTGCCCAGAGAGGAAAAGCATCCGCGTCTTTCCCATTTGCCGGAGCTCGACGGCTTTGTCAAAACCGAGCGGGAGCGCAAGCTGCTGACCATGTTCCGCAATTTCAGATTGACGGGCGCGCCATTCATTCTTCCCCCAGCCATGCCGAAGGATCGGGTAGAAATCATCAAAGAAGCGCTGCGCAAGAGTTTCAAAGATCCCGAGTTTTTCAAGGAATACCGCAAAGTCGGCGGCGACGATCCGACTCCACTTACGCCGGAAGCAAATGAGAAGGCGATTCGCGACTTGCCGAGGGACCGGGAGACGGTGGAACTTTTCAAAAAATTCGCCGGCCCCGGCCCGCTGCCGCCGCGCTGACGGCCAACTTGGATGCCCGATCTGCGTCGCGGTAAATTTTTCAATTGGCACTTGCGTCACAACCCCGGAAACCAGTATAAGTGCGCTGCGCCTTGACTTGGCTTACTGGAACGTTGGCTTAATTGATGCTCTCGTGCGCGTGGCGCCAAATCAGGAAATAATTAGACAAGGATAATTCTTCATGGAGATATCGCTCTTCGATGCAGCCATTAAAGGCTTCTTAAACATCCTTCAACTGAAGGTGTTCTTCGCCATGATGGTAGGGGTGAGCATAGGCACCTTCACCGCCGTAGCGCCGCAGGGCTTGGGCATACCGCTGGTCTACGCGATACTATTGCCGGTGGTGATTAAGTGGGAACCGCTCACCGGCATCGCGCTATTAATCGGTGCCAGCTCGGTGAGCGCCATCTGCGCCGCCTATTTGCCGATCCTCTTCGGCATCCCCGGCGGCTCCGGCTCCCAAGCGACGGTGCTCGACGGATACCCCATGGGCAAAAAAGGCGAGGGCCGGCGCGCCCTCGGCGCTTCGTTCATGGCCGGCGGCATGGGCTGCTTGATCGGCACGTTCACTCTCATTGCGGCGATTCCCGCCGCCAAGCCGTTAATTTATTTAATGGGCTCGCCGGAGCTGTTCGTCATCATGCTCTGGGGCCTGAGCATGGTCGCCGTGCTCGCCGGCAGCCGGCCGCTCAAGGGACTGATCGCCACCGCCTTCGGACTCCTGCTCGCCACCATCGGCCAACAAGCCCAGAGCGGCATCATGCGCTATGTCTTCGACCAGCCCTATCTACTCGACGGCATGTCGATCAGCATCATGGCGCTGGCGCTTTTCGGCGTGCCGTCGGCCCTCGATCTCGCTTTGACCAAGCTCGGCGTCGAGCAACAGCCGGTGCCGCTCAAAGGCAGTCTGTTCGACGGCGTCCGCGACACCGTGCGTGAATGGTGGCTGGTGGTGCGCTGTAGTTTCGTCGGCGTCTGGGTCGGAATCGTGCCTGGGTTAGGCTCCCAGGTGGTCGATTGGCTCGCCTACGGCCACGCCGCGCAAAGCTGCAAAGGCGGCCGGCAAACTTTTGGCACCGGCGACGTGCGCGGCGTGATCGCGCCCGAGAGCGCCAACGACGCCAAGGACGGCGGCGATTTGGTGACCACGTTGTTACTCGGATTTCCCCAGGGCGTGAGCACGGCATTGTTCATCGTCGCGTTGCTCGCCTGGGGCTTCGTGCCGGGCCCTGAGATGATCAAGAAAAATGCCGATATAATTTACAGCGTGGTGTGGATTCAGGGATTCGCCGGCATCGCCGGCACGCTCGTCGGATTTTGCCTCGCCGGCCAACTCGCCAAGCTCGCCGAGGTGCGCTACACCTTCATGGTCCCCATCATGTTCATGTTCATCCTGATGGGCGCCTTCAGCGTCAATCGCGATCCCTTGGATCTCGTGGTGGTCGTTGGCTTTGGCTTCCTCGGTTACTTCATGCGCCGCTCCGGTTATCCGCGCCCGGCGATGATCCTCGGCCTGGTGTTGGGCGACCTGATGGAAAAATATCTTTACCGCTCGGTGGCGAGCTATGGTTATAGCTGGATGGCCCGGCCGGCGGTGATCGTTATTTTTATAATCGCCGCGGTCTCGCTCTTTTTCACCCTGCGCGGCAAGCTGCGCGCCAAGCAAGAAGACCCCCTAGCGACACTAAAAGGCGCCATCGCGAGGACACCGGATGAAAACTAAATTTGCCCTTTTTCTTTTCATAATATTTGTCGGCGCGATCTGGTGGGGGTGGGACTGGCCCGACATTGCCAGGATCATGCCCGTCTACGTCGCCGCCATCCCCGGACTGATCATGATCTCGGTCCAGCTGGTTCGTGAAATGACCGGTTGGGAAACCGGCAAGAACACCGCCGGCATGGATATGGACGATAGCGGCGAAAATCAGCTGGACAAAGCGACCGAACGCCGACGCACGCTCTTGTACTTCGCCTGGTTCATCGGCGGTGCGCTCGGCATCTGGCTCTTAGGCATCGTCATTGCGCTGCCGCTGTTGGTTACACTCTACGCGCTCGTCGAGGGCGGCGAGAAATGGTACACGTCGCTGATCATCGGCGCCTGCGCCTACGGCCTCATCTGGGGTCTGTTCGAATACATGTTGGAGACCCGCTGGCCAGCGGGACTGCTGTTGCAGTGAGAACCATTACATTTTGGATTTTAAATTTTGGATTTTGGATTGTCGGGATCGGATGAAACTTGAGAAAATTGCAGCCGAGTCAATCTTAACTTTTTTTTCCCAAAATCTAAAACCTGTCCTGAGCTTTGCCGAAGGATCCAAAATCCAAAATAGAGGGCGGGCGTCGCTATGCTCGTAAGCAAGACTGCATTCGTAATACTCGTCTCATTGCTGACGTTATCCTTCTCAACGGATCCCGCCGCGCCGCAAGCTCCCTATTATCAAGGCAAGACGATTAAGATCGTCCGCGGCGGCGAGCCCGGCGGCACCGGCGACTTGCAAGCGCGGGCGCTGATTCCTTTTCTCAAAAAGCACATTCCCGGAGACCCGACCATAATCGTTGAAAACATGCCCGGCGCGGCCGGACGTAAGGCGGCAAATCACATTTTTTCCACGGCAAAACCCGACGGCCTTTCCATCGGCGCCGTCGGCGCCGGTCTGGTCGCCGGTCCGATCCTCGGCCTTTCCGGCTCCCAGTACGACCTCGACAAGCTCATTTATCTCGGCTCCACCGAGAGCGGCGACCCCTATGTGTTCGTCAGCCGTAAAGAAGCCGGTTTAGACAGCCTTGAAAAGCTCCGCGCTGTGTCGAATATCAGGATCGGCGCGCAGGCGGTCGGCCACCCGGTTTACGTCAGCGGCCGCATGTTCGCTTACCTGCTAGGACTGAAGGACCCGAGGATGGTGCTCGGTTACGGCGGTCCCGAGCTCGACCTCGCGCTCGAAAGGGGCGAAGTGGATGTGCGCGCCAACGGCGCGGATACCATCTTCCAGCGCCAACGCAGCGGTCTCGACAAAGCGTCGCTCACGATTCACGCTTCGATTTCGATTCCCAAGGGAAACTTGCCCCAGGGGTTGCCCAAGAGTCCGGAGTTGGAATCTTTTGCCAAGAACGATCGGGAGCGCCAGTTGATCAACCTGTTTCGCACCTTTCTCTATCCGCGCTGGCCCTATATTATTTCGCCGGGAACGCCTAAAGAATTGGTTGCCATACTGCGCGGCGCGATGGCGAAGGCTTTCAAGGATCCTGAGTTCCATAAAGAATTCAAAAAGCTCATGACCACTGACCCGACGCCGCTTACAGGAGAACAAGTGGAAAGCGCGATTCGCGAGCTGCCGCGCGATCCGGAAATCGTCGCGCTCTACAAAAAGATGGCCGATCAAGGGCCAATTCCCGCGCGCTAAGCGCGCCGGGGTTCAAATAGTTCCAATCGTTCAAGCAGTTCAAAGCGTTTTGAACGGAGCGCAGCGATTGAACGGCTTGAACGTTTTGAACGTGTAAGGAGGATCTATGCTGAAAACGTTCGCTCTCGTCACTTACATTTTATTCTCACTGACTGCCGCGTCTGCTCAGACTCCTTTCTACCAAGGCAAAACCATCACCATCGTTCAGGGCACGGAAGCAGGCGGGAGTTCGGATGTCCAAACCCGCGCGCTACTGCCGTATCTGAAAAAACATATCCCCGGCGAGCCAACCATCGTCTCCGAGTACATGCCCGGCGGCGGCGGCACCAAAGCCGCCAATCATGTTTTCAAGAGCGTCCGCCCCGACGGTCTCACCATTGGCCGGGTTGGCGGCGGTCTGGTCGCCAACGCGGTGCTCGGCGAGAAGAGCGTCCTGTACGATCTCAGCAAGTTCATTTATTTGGGCTCGCCGCACAGCACCTACCATTGGGTCTTCATCACGCGCAAAGAATCGGGGCTGAAAAATATCGAAACTCTACGCTCGGCAACTGGCGTTAGAATCGGCGCGCAAACCGTGGGCCACTCGAACTACTTCGTCGGCCGCCTGTTCGCCCTTTTGATCGGATTTAAAGATCCTAAAATGGTCGTGGGCTACTCCGGCACCGAGCTCGACATTGCGCTCATGCGCGGCGAGATCGACGGCCGGGTCAACAATCCCGACACATTGACGATAAGAAACGCCGAGTGGCTCGCCAAAGACATGATCGACATCCACGCGATCATGGAAGTGCCGCGCGGTCTCAAACAAGCGGGCTTCGACCGCCTGCCTGAAATCGAAGAGTTCGCCAAATCCGAGCGCGAGAAAAAATTATTGGCGATGGTGCGCACTTTCCGGCAAATCGGCACGCCGTCTTTCTTCCCGCCCGGCACGCCGCCGGAGCAAGTAAAAATCCTCCGCGCCGCCATGGCCAAGATGTTTAGCGATCCTGAGTTCCACAAAGATTATAAAAAAATTGTCGGCGAGGAGCCG
>JAERMN010000269.1 GCA_016844625.1 Deltaproteobacteria bacterium | reverse complement strand
GTAACTGTCGATGCGCAGCTGCATGTAGTCGATATGTTCGTAGCCGGGAATGGCGGGCCGCGGATCGGAATTATATCGGGTCCTGGGAAAGAGAAAGTATGAAACCAGATCGGCACGCCGTTCCGCGCCATCTTTTTCGATGGCGGAGCGGATAATCTTGCCGCCTTTGACCGCCCCGCCGGTTTTATAATCGTCGCCCAACCAGCGCCAGAAAAAATTCCAAGCAAGCTTTTGGCCGACTTGCGGATCGCTCAATTCGAATTTGGGAAACGGCTGGCCAGCCACATAACCCAGCAGCTCGCCGTTAGCGCCGAGGCGCACTTTGCCGGAGTATTTATCAGTCGCGTCGGTGTATTCCTTTAAATGCCGATAGACTTTTCCCGGTTTGATTTGAAGCGTATGTCCGCCTTTGACTCTATTCAAAAAATTTTCTCCGACCATGCCTTGAATACGCTGCCAGTTGTTGGGGCCGATGGTGTCGCGGCATCCGCCGCCGGGCTAGACGACGGGACAAACGATGATGCCACGAAGATCATCACAGCGACGGCGAGGACAATAAGATTTCTATGTGCGATTCTCATCTCTTGGATCTCCTGCAATAGTTAGAACTGATAGCGCATTTTTAAGAACAGCGAATCCTTTTCCGAGAGTAAACCGGGAAAACTGAACTTATCTTTGCCGCCAAAAACGGCTGCGGTCAGAGTGAACTTGAGCCGTTCATTCCAGGACGGCGCGTAGGTGATCGCCGGGTTTGCGGCCCAATAGCCCTGCGGGTCGTAAGCGAGAAACACGTCAGGGAGAATGGTATCGCCAAAATACCCGGTTGAGGCGCGGAAGGTGAACACCGTGGAGATCTTGGCAATCTTGTTCGCCGTCGAAAACACCCGGATACCATCTTCGTGAGCGAAGATGGCGCGCTGAAAAAACTGGAAGGATAAGCGAAACGGCCGCCATGGATCTTCCTGCAAAAACGGTATCAAGGTTGTGCGGTCAAAGCCAAGCGCGTAGCGCAGCGTGTTCTTTTCGACCACGGAGTCCGAGTCTTCGACGCCACGTTTGCAACGCGGCCCAGCGATAAGACCGGTTAGGGCACCGGTGGCACAATTACGGCCGGGAAATTCCGAGATGTTATAAGGTTCGGAGGGATAGAACGCGACTTCGCCGCGGATCGCGGTGTTAACCGGTACTCCGGCAACATCGCCCACGGGGTAGTTGAAATGACCGGCGAAAATGCTGGTGCGATCGTTCACTAGCGCTATGTTCACCGTGGTCGGAAGAAATGGGCCAGCGGCGCCGATACGGCACTGTGGACCCGTCGCTGGTGGCAGGCAGCCTTTGCCCTTTAACTTAAATACCATGTCGCCCGCCTGGGGATTGAAGCCCCAGATATAACCAAGGCCAAAATTCAGCGCGCCAATGGCGTGGGTGAATCTCGCGCCGATTTTCCAGCTGTCTCCGGCATTGGGAAGATCTCTGGATACCTGCGGGATAACTACCGGCACCGGACCAGATGGGTTGCCATACAAGCGACCCACGCCACCGAGCGCGCCAGGAATGCGCGTTTCAGGGTAGGACGACCATCTGCCGTAGCGCACTTTTTCACTACGGATGTCATTGCTGCCGAGAATCTCATCAACACGTTGCTTTGGCTCGTCCCAGTAGCCAGGAAGAGCGACGAACTCGATGTTCGTATTGCTTACCGGACGAATCGTGTAGGTAAGCCTGAGGCCCCAAGAAGGTATTCTCGTTTCATCGAGGTCAAATAGATTTGGCGCTAGGGGCGGCGCAAAGGTTCCATCCTGCGGATTGATCACGTCCAGTAGCCTCAGCCCGTCGGTTTCTCCCCAGGATATGAATTGCCTTCCCAATCTGATTTTCAGAAGGTCGGACGGCTTGAGATCGAGTACCGCTTCCCATGGCTTGGGGCTATATTCGTCGTAAAAGGTGTTGCCCAGGGGTTGCACCGGTTTGGGGTTGACCGCTGAGCGACGGCTATTGGCTTCGGCGTTGTAGCGGGGCTCTTTGACAAATCGCCAAGAGATGAAAAACTTCGCCCAATCGGCAAGCTCAACATTGAACTCAGGCTGAAAGGTCGTCCGGTTCATGATAAAACGATTTGACGTGCTGAAGAAACGGCTGCCGTGGCTGATGGAAAGTCCAGTTGTGTTTTCAACGAATCCGCTGAAAGACACTTTCTCTTTGAGAAACCTTGCCCACTCATGGTCAGCAACGGGCTCTTCTGCTGCCGAGGCATGACCGTAGAGCAAAGCCAGCAACATGCTTGCCGCCATACCCAAGACAACCTTACGGTAGTTTGATGCCATGAACGCCTCCATTGAGAGCTGAGTTATCATTACATCCGGTTCGTGTTAATTCTCATGAAATTGCTTATCTGCTAGCAGGTTGGCGAGGAATCAACCGTTCGCGCTCAGACTCACGAAGCACGAGGGACAGTTCTTCTATAATCCTGCTAGGATTTTGCTTGCCGGGTCTCGATGGAGTTTCGTTTATATTCAATTATTATATATGTCAAGTAATATTTTCGCTGCTATTGCCTCAGCTGTCCTACTAGCTGCGCCTTTTTTAACACCGACGCTATTTCCGCTGGCGTGGTTCGCTTTCGTGCCGCTGTTTTGGGTTCTCGAACGGGCGGAGACTTGGCGCCGCGCGGTATTTTACGGTTGGCTGATGGGTTTAGCGGCGCATTTGATCGGCTTTCATTGGCTGGTCTACACGATTAGCGCCTTCGGCGGTTTTCCCTATGCGGTGAGCGTCATGGTATTTTTCGTTTACGCCGCATTGCAGGCGATCCAGATGGCGCTCTTCGCGCTGCTCGTGCGTAGCATCGGTTTTGGTCCGTTGGCGATTTACCCGGCGCTATTTTGGGTGCCGTTGGAGTTTTTGTTTCCGCTCTTGTTTCCCTGGTACATCGCCAACTCGCAGGTTTCATTTCTTTGGGTTATCCAGAGCGCCGATTTGGTCGGACCATACGGCACGGGGTTCGTCGTCATGTGGTGTAACGCGGCGATTTACCACGCGCTCGTTGCGCCCAAGCGAGAGCGGCTTACTAATTTGCTGCCCCTCGCCTATGCGGCGTTGGCGCTAATCGTTGCGCTAGTTTACGGCTACCAACGGCTGCAAGTTGTCGGCACGGAGCTGGCGGACGCGCGCAAGTTATCGGTGGGCGCGGTGCAAGCCAATGTCGACATCGATATGAAGTGGAATCCCGTGCTGGCGCAGAAAAATCTCGACCAGCACCGCAGACTCACCGATGAATTTGCTGCTGTGCCGCTGGTCATCTGGCCGGAATCGGCGATGGAAGTGGTCGTGCCTGAAGATCTGCAGGTGTTGCCCATGGAGCTGATGCCAAATTTCAAAGCGGCGCGGGCTTCGTTCATCTTCGGCGCCAAGAGCGTGCGCGGCAAGCCGGGTCGAACGGATGCCAAGGCGTTCAACACCGCCTTCTTCACGGATGCCAAAGGGCGAATTCTCGCGCGCTATCACAAGCAAGTGCTATTGGCTTTCGGTGAATATTTGCCTTTTGCAAAGATTCTCTCCTTACTGCCGGCCATGCCGTTTGCCGACGGTTTTACCGCCGGCGCCGGACCGGTGGTGTTTCATTTAGGACGCGGTATTCGAATCGCGCCGCTGATCTGTTACGAAGATCTAATGCCGCATTTGGCGCGCCGCTTCGTCAAGGAGACTCGCGCCAATGTGCTGGTCAATCTCACTAACGATGCCTGGTACGGTAAGTCCGTTGGCCCATGGCAGCACCTGCGCCTGGCGCAATCGCGCGCCATCGAAACCCGGCGCAGCTTGCTGCGGGTCACCAACACGGGCGTGACTTCGTTGGTCAATGCGAAAGGCGAAGTCGTCAAGACACTACCGATGTTCACGCCGGCAACGTGGCCCACCGAGGTCGATATCTTAAACGAGGAAACTTTCTACGTTCGCTTCGGCGACTGGTTTGCGTGGGGAATGACCTTCGCGGTATTAGCCATCGTTCTTTTGTACGTGAAGCGAAGCTGGCAGAGAGCATGATCGGTATCGCTGCAAACCAGCAACCAAAATTCGGAATATCTCCGGCAAAGACGCCAAGGCCAAAAAGGTGGAGAAAAAATCGTGAAGACCGTTTGTAAAATAATTTATTTCCCCCTTCCGAACTTGGCGTACTTTGCGCCTTGGCGGGAGGAATATCCGGATCCGAGGACATTCAATTTCCGGAATATTTAAGCGGCGCGCTAGGACAAACATGTTGGTGTTAGTTTTTGGATAGCAATGCAAAGAAAAGGCGACCGGCCGGTCGCGCCTAACTCTTAACCTGCCGATACCGCTAAGTCATGGGGCCGTTTGCCGAGGCGTTTGCCGCCTTGCGCGGTGATCACGATGGTGTCGCCCCAGGTGCTGAACGATTGGCCGTCGGCGGAGATCGCCGATGGCTTGCAGATGAACACCATGTTTTCCTGGAGCTGGGTAGCGAGCTGGCGCGGGCTTTTAGCGTGGGCGGTGATGATCGGGCCATCGTCGCCGGCGCCGCGGCCGTGCATGTTCAGATCGCCGCGCGCGCCGGCGGCCGGTCCGCTTTTCGGCGCGGCAGCTGCACCGGTTTTAATTGTCAGTTCAGCCAGCTCTTTGACGGAGACGCCCGGTGTCAAATGCTCCATGACGCGATTGAAAAGCTCGCGCTGCACTTTGATCAGTTCCTGATGCACTGGATCGGCGACGCCGACGAAGACCGGCTGCACGCCCTGGGAGCGATAGCCTATCCAGGAAGCTTCGATTTCGTTAATGATTAAATCGCCGCGCTCTAAGATACGCATGCTTGGACGGGTCAAGGTGCGCCGGACGTTTTTTCCGGAAATCCAATTGCAGTGCACCGGCATCTCTGAACCGTTGCGCATGAGCGCGTACTGCGTGGCGGCCCACACGTCCCAATCTCTGACTCCCGGCCGGGCGGCTTCGATCTCCGCTTGATAGGCGAGCTCGACGATCTCCATCGATTTGCTCAGGACGCCAATCTCTTCTTGGCTCTTGGTGTAACGGGTCTCGGTCAAGATCGGCGTAGCGTCGACGATCTCGGCTTGTGGAAATGCTGCGCGGATTTTTTCATAAGTGCCGTGGAGAATCGTGCCTTCCGGCGTGCGCGTGCCTTCGACTTGACCGAGGCCGGTAATGCCAATACGGCCATGATCAATGGCCAATTCCTTCAAGCGCTCGACAATTGTCGCGCCGTAGTTGCGCCGTGCCTCGCGGACATCAGTCGTCCAGTCCTGGGTGGTGGTCCAGCGCGGATTTGCCGAGGTGGCGATCGCCGTAACGTCGCCATTGAGCGGAAACACTGCCGCGATATCAGCGTCGCCGCCACCGCCGCAGTGGGTCAAGTAGCGTGTGTTGGCTTGAAAGTCCATCGAGTGGCCAGTGTTTTGCGGTGTGACGATGACGTCGATGTTTTGCTCGGCCATTTTCGCGCGCACGGCTTGCCAACGCCGGTCGCGCTCGGCGAGGGAGAAACGAGGGTAGGGATATAGTTCGGACATTCTGGGCTCCGTTCAAGTCGTTCAAAACGTTCCAATAGTTCAAGGCGTGGAAATTGTTTCACCACGAAGTTCACGAAGGACACGAAGGGTTCGGAAAATTATTACTCCGAACTTCGCGCTCTTCGTGTCCTTCGTGGTCAATCATGTATTTTGGCTTGATTGTGGCTTTGGCTCAGTGCGGTGTTCGGCGCGCGCGCATGCGTGCCAGCGACGCTTGAAACAGCCGTTCGGCTTCGTC
>JAERMN010000268.1 GCA_016844625.1 Deltaproteobacteria bacterium | reverse complement strand
CCGCTTGCCCTTGGCCTGCTTCATCGACTTGAAGTCCGGCTGCGAATAAAGCTGAAACGGCATGATATTAGAGACGCCCCAAAAATTCTTGATATCGACGCCGGCGGCCCGCCCGCCGATGGTTTCGACGAATGCACTGCCCATGATCTGCACATCGCCGCCGATAAGCGCCTGAAGATTGGTGGCGCCGGCGTTAAATAATACCAGCAGAACATCGAGACCTTCGTCTTTAAAAAATCCTTTTGCCTCGGTGACGTAAACGGGCAAGAAAGCCACGTTCACCGACGACAGACCGACGACCATTTTCGCCGTGCTCGGCGCTGGTATAGTTCCCAACAGCAAAAGCGTCGCTAGCACCAACATTCCAATTCGTTTCATCGCGATCCCTTCTCCTTAAGCCCTGCCAATTTCGTTCTCCTGTTAAATAACCGAGCGCTCCGGCAAGATCGTCTTGAGCACTCGCAAATAATTGCCGCCGAGAATCATCTTAATATCGCCGTCCTTGTAGCCATGGCGCTGCAGGCCGTCGATCAAGTTGGGCAAATCTTCGATTTCTTCGAAGCCTTTGATCAGCGGATCTTTGTGCAGCGGATGGTGGCGGTCTTTGAGCGTGCGCGGGCCGTCGTATTTGACGAAGTCCATGCCGAGGGCGAGATGCTCGATGCCGACGAGCTTGATCACGTAGTCCATATGCTTGAGCATATCTTCGATACCTACCTCGCCTTCTCCGACGCGCTCCGGCAAAGCGAGTATGCCGACCAAGCCGCCCTGTTTGGCGATCGCTTTGATCTGTTCGTCGTCGAGATTGCGCGGGTTCTTGAGCATGCCGCAAGCGTTGGCGTGGCTGACCAGCAGCGGCGCAGTGGCGACATCTAAAGTTTGGAAAAATCCTTCGCGGTTCATGTGCGACAGATCGACCACCATGCCCAAGCGATTGGCTTCTTTAATGACTTGCACGCCGAAATGGGTCAGACCGCCGCCGGTGCGGTTTTCCCAGACGCCGTCGCCGAGCTCGTTGCGAAAATTCCACACCGGTTGAATCGAGCGCAGTCCCAAGCGATAAAAGTTGCGCAGGTTCTCGATACTACCGCGCAGCGGCATGCAGCCTTCGAAGTGAAGCAGGAACTTTACCGTTCCCGGCTCCGGTTTCTCCGGCAAATCGCCGCGCGTCTTGACCATCTGAATCATGCCTTCGGAGCGCGGCGCCTCTTCGAGAAACTGGTCAATCTGTTCGAGCGCGGTCTCCAGATAACGCCCGGTGTTCTGGGAATGCGAATAGGAATCGCCTGAGATCGCGTAAACGGTCATATTGATGCCGTCACGGATTAGTCGCGGCGCCACGCCGTCGCGGATCGGCGCTTCTTCACCGATCGATTTTCGATAGATTTGCTCGTAAACATCGCGATGCCCCTCGATCACAAGGCTGCTCATCAACAATTCTTTTGCATCCATCTATGTTTTTCTTTCTTGGCGCTTCTTTCTTGAAGGGAATACGGTATTGCGCTAGTAATATCGGCTAAACCTCCCACACGCAAGAATGATTCAACGCAATCCTTACCGCCAATTACTCAGCCTGCTCGCCATTAGCTTGGTGCTTCTAGTCGGCGCGTGCAAGTCAGCGCCCAAAGGCAACGGCGACAATCATTTCCGCGTCAATCTCGGCACGGAACCGCCAAGCCTCGATTGGTCCATCGCCACCGATCATGTTTCGTTTAATGTCATTTCGAATCTCATGGTCGGCCTCACCGAGTTCGACAAAGAGCTAAAGCCGGCGCCGATGATCGCCAAGTCATGGGAGTTTCAAAACGGCGGCAAAACAATCATTTTCAATCTCCGTGACGACGTCCAGTGGAGCGACGGCAAAAAAGTCCGCGCCCAGGATTTCGAATATTCCTGGAAGCGTTTGCTCAATCCCAAGACCGCGTCGCAATACGCTTACATCCTATTTGACATCGCCAACGCTCAGGAATACGCCGAGGGAAAACTCAAAGACCCATCCGCCGTCGGCGTCAAAGCTGAAAACGATCAAACCCTCGCCGTCACATTGCGCCACCCGGCATCTTACTTCCTCGCGATCACCACTTTCGAAGTCACTTATCCGCAGCGCCAGGATGTCATCGAAAAGCACGACACCCGCTGGACCGAGCCGGGAAATATCGTCACCAACGGCCCGTTTCGTCTGGCGTCGTGGAGGCATGAAAATCAGATCGAGCTCAGCGCCAATGGAAATTATTTCCGCGGCAAACCGGCGATCGACAAAGTGACCATGTACATGGTCAACGAAAAGACCACCGCCATCACCATGTTCGAACAGGATAACTTAGATTTCGTTGACGATCACAGCATCGCGCCGCTCGACAAACCGCGCTTATCGAAGCTGCCGGGTTACAAGCTTGTGCCGCAGCTGCGCGGCGAGTATTACGGCTTTGCCGTCGACCGTAAACCGTTCGACAATGCGAAACTGCGCAAAGCCTTCGCTCTTGCCATCGATCGCGACGTGTTCCCCAAGATCCTGCAAGGCGGCCAGACAGCTGCGACATCTTGGATTCCGCCGGGCATGCTCGCGCACAATCCCAAGATCGGTTTATCGTTTAATCCCAACCAAGCGCGCCGCTTGTTAAGCGAAGCGGGTTATCCCGATGGCAAGGGGTTGCCGACAATTGTATTGGGCTATAACACCCAAGACGATCACAAACTCGTCGCCGAAGCGATTCAAGGCATGTGGCAGAAACACCTCAATGTGGTGGTCAAGATCGAGAATCAGGAGTGGAAAGTGTTTCTAAAAAAACTCCAGAACGATCCATTCTCGGTCCACCGCGCGGGTTGGGGCGCCGACTATCCCGACCCGGATAACTTCATGAAGCTTTTTACGTCCAACAGCGGCAACAATCACGGCCGTTGGAAAAATAGTAAATTCGACCAGCTGCTCGAATTCGCCGCGCGCGAATCCGACAGCGTCAAACGCACGCAGATTTACGACGAGGCGCAACGTCTACTCACGGAGACCGACGCCGCCATCGCGCCGCTGTTCTGGAAAGCCGAGGCGACGATTTTGAGCCCCAAGTTCACCGGTTTGGAATACAACTCGATGGCGCGGTTGGATCTGCGCAATGTGAAACCGGCGGCGAAGTGACCGAGGGGACTGGCTACTTTTCGGCTTTGTGAAAAGTTGCCTGTCCCCGTTCCCGCATTCGGCGGCGAAATGACCGAGGGGATTGGCTACTTTTCGGCTTTGTGAAAAGTTGCCTGTCCCCGTTCCCGCATTGAGGCAGAATCCCTGTAATACTAAAGCCTGACGTGTGGGCATTACCGAAGTCACAGTAGAAATCACCAATCCACGCGACCAAACGCAGTGGCAAACAGTCAGCCTGGTGGCCGATACAGGTGCAATTTGTAGCGTAATCCCCAAAGGCACTCTCGAACAGCTCGGTATCAAATCATACGCTGAGGAGATATTCTTTCTCGCTGACGGCAGCGAAATCCATCGCCAGATGGAAGATGTCTTTCTCCGCCAATGTGCGAAAGTCGAAAAATCCCGCACCGTGCCGACAATATTTGGCGAACCTAGCGACACG
The DNA here is from genome assembly GCA_016844625.1 of Deltaproteobacteria bacterium. Classification (GTDB taxonomy): domain Bacteria; phylum Desulfobacterota; class Binatia; order UBA9968; family UBA9968; genus DP-20. The sequence continues at coordinate 1,720 of JAERMN010000268.1, read as the reverse complement.
CCGCTGCTTGGTGTAAGCGCACTTGAGATACTCGGTTTCTCTGTCAATCGCCGCACCCGTAAGCTCGAACCGACCAAAATGCTGTTACTCTGACCAAGGACCGTAGGGTACCGGCTACTTTTCAGCCTGGTGAAAAGTTACCGGTACCCGTCTCGGACTTCGGTCAGGGGGGACAGGCAGCTATTTGCAATACAAAAAAGCAGCCAGTCCTCCGAATAGTCGCTTGTCTTCGTGTTACCCAACGATTTGCCATGCGCGGCAAAATCATGCTAGTTGAAGCATGAACGGGGACACGCAACTTTTTCTTCTTGCGCCGGGGACCGGCTACTTTTCTGTTTTTCCGAAAAGTTGCCCGTCCCAGTTTACCCGGTTAAGAAAAAGTAGCATGTCCCCTTTTTAATTAACGGAGAAAGGTAGAGACGATGGAACTCAGCGACGATGATGTTTTGCAGATTTTAAAATTGATCGACGAATCGAAGTTCGATTACTTTCAGCTCGAAGTTGGCGAACTAAAAATTACCGTCAGCAAAGGCGATCCGATTCCGCTCGCGGCAAGTGCGCAACCGACAACCGTCAGCGCCGCGCCAGTGGCCGCTCCCGCGGCAGCGCCGACGCCCGTTGCAGCCGCGGCGCCGTCAGCGGCGAAAGCCACGGCAATACCCGCCGGCCATCTCGCGGTCACGGCACCGATCCTGGGAACTTTCTATGTGGCGCCCGAGCCCGGCGCGCCGCCGTTTGTGACTGTCGGCCAGCAAATTACTGAAGACACAACCTGCGGCCTGATCGAAGTCATGAAGGTCTTCAACAGCGTGCGCTCCGGAGTGAAAGGCGCCATCGTCGAAGTGGTCGCGGCCAACGGCAGCTTCGTCGAGTTCGGCCAAACGCTTATCATCGTCAAACCTTAAGCATCAAGCCAAATGGGGACTGGCCACTTTTGTTAATAGAAAATTCTGCTGAAAAAGCCCCGTTCATCCTTCGAGAGCCTCAGGACGAACGGTGAGGGGATCGATAACGTTAAAAAATTTCCGTTCTACTGAGCTTGTCGAAGTATGAGCCCGTCGAAGCATTCCTAGGGGTTTTTCAGCAGAATCATAGAAGTTGCCTGTCCCCTTTTTCCTTTTGGAGCACTCATGAGCGTTACCCGAGTATTGGTCGCCAATCGCGGCGAGATCGCGGTCCGTGTGATCCGCGCCTGCCAGAGTTTGGGCATTGAAACCGTTGCCGCGGTTTCCGACGCCGACCGCGAAAGCATGCCCGCAAAGATGGCCAATCGCGTGGTCTGCATCGGACCGGCGCGCGCTACTGACAGTTACTTGAAAGTCGGGAATATCATCGCCGCCGCCCAGGGCACCGGCTGCGACGCGCTCCACCCCGGCTACGGTTTTCTCTCCGAACGGGCCGCGCTTGCCGAAGCTTGCGTTGAAAATAAAATAACTTTCGTCGGACCGAGCGCGCAAAACATCACGATGATGGGCGACAAGCTCGAGGCGCGAAAAATTGCCCGCAACGCCGGCGTACCGCTGGTTCCTGGTTCGGATCATGCGCGCAATCCGCACGAGGCCGGGCTGCTGGCCAAAGACATTGGCTTCCCGCTCTTGCTCAAAGCCTCGGCGGGCGGCGGCGGGCGCGGCATCAAGCTGGTGTGGAACGCCCATGAGATCGAAGACACTTTTCGCATGGCCGCCGCCGAAGCGCGCGCCGCGTTTGGCAACGACACGCT
>JAERMN010000267.1 GCA_016844625.1 Deltaproteobacteria bacterium | reverse complement strand
GTTCAAGCCGGCGTGTTCGGCTATCCGGCCACCAGCCGCGCCGTAAAATTTGGCAACCGCGTGCTGCTACACCTGCCGACGCTCAACATTCCCTACGCGTCCACTGGCGTGTCCACCCGCGGCGATATCATCCGCGACGATCCCGATCTGGTGCGGCGCTATCTGTCGGCGCAAATCGAAGCGATCGCGCTGATGAAAAAAGACCGGCCGTTTACACTGAAAGTATTATCGAAATATTTGCGCACCAACGATGTCGACTTGTTAAACGAGTCCTACGATATTCAAATCGCCAAGTACATGCAGAAAATCCCGCTGCCGACCGCCGAAGCGGTGCGATCAGTTCTGGAAGAGCTGACCGACCGAAATCCCAAAGCCAAAGACCTCGACCCTAACAAATTTTTCGACGACCGCTTCGTGCGTCAGTTGCAGGCGGGAGATTTTATCGAAGCGTTATATCGATAAAAGGACGTAACGGAGAATGGATAGTGGTTCAGCAGTTTCGCCAAAATTTGTAGGGGCAACCCTATGTGGTTGCCCGTTCGGAGGGCAGGCACGTAGGCCTGCCCCTACATGGATTCGCTGTTGAAACCAAATGGACCGCAACCCTTGACTGACGCGACTACGAATCCGGCCACAGAGTCTAATTGCTTGCCCCGTCGAGCTGAATTTATTTCTCCCGCGCCGCATTCGTTCCGGCAATAAACCCCTGGGTCGTGCAGCGGCCCAAGCCGTGTTGGTTGAAGCCGCCCGCACTCTCACCGGCACAGTAGAGACCCGGAATCACTTGCCCGTTCATATCCATCACCTGGCACTTGGCGTTGATGCGGAGCCCGGAGCGCGTGTCGTGCACGTTGGGCGTCGCCCAGGCGGCGTAGAATGGCGCGGTTTGAATCTTACATTTCGGCGCTGGCTTACCAAAGTCGGCGTCCTTACCCGCATCGACAAAAGAATTGTAACGCTCCACCGTGGCCTGAAGGGTCTCGCCTTTCATCGATTTCGCTTGAAACTCGTTCTTGATCTTGGTCGCCAACTCCGTGAGCGTGTTAGCGCTAAAAAAGTAGCCGTCGGGATCGACATAGGGCGGCTCGACATTCCACTTGTTGCGCTTGACCGCTTCTGAATCGAAGATCGCCCAGATCGGCCCGGCGGAATAGTCCGGCGGTTGGGAATATTCATTCATCGCCACCGCGGCGTTGAAAAAATTATAATTGGTCGGATGAAAATGAATGTTCTCGTTGTTGCGATAGTCGTTGGGCGTGTAAGGGTCGACTTCTTTGTAAACGTTGCCATGGGGATAATCGCCCTTGGTTTCGTCGTAAAAACGCTTGCCGACCTGGTTTACCAAAATCAAATCATGCCAATCCTTCACCGCTAACCCCGTGGCGCGCACCAACGGAAACAGCGGAAACTCAAGCTCCCAGGTCATGTAGTTCCACTTGGTCGCCAGCACCCGCTGGGTGCGAATGTTGTCGCCGTTTTCCAAGGTCTGGTTCACCAGTCCCCACAGCGAAGCGCCGATCGTCATCGCCGCCAGCTCGCCGCTGGCATCCTGAAAGCTATAGGGCTCACCGGCGACGGTCAGCACCGCGGTCAATCTCGGATCGAACATGCGGCGAAAATTCAAGTTGCTGGTCATGCCGCCGGTGGCGACGATCACCGCTTTCTTCGCCCGGATAGCCATCGCCGGCTTGATGCTGTCAATGTTGCCGTCGGAGCGAAAGCTTTTTAACGGTGTCGACTGGCCAGGCATGATGCGCGGCGTATACGCGGTCGTGACGCCGATCAAAGGCCCGCTTTTCTCCCCTTCGCGCACAAAGCTCGTCATCTTGTAATTCACTAAGAATTTTACCCCCTTGGCGCGCGCGCTATTTTCCAACGGCCTGATCAAGCCTGTTCCCCCGCGGTTATTCGGACTCTCGTATCCCGGGCCTTTGGTCCAAAAGCAGTGATTTTCCCGCGGCGCGGAGTTGCCCAAGTTATGCCCGCCTTGATTGTCCGGCGCGATCGGTTTGAATTCCACGCCGTTTTCTAGAAGGAACTCGTAGGTCAGCGCGCAGTGATCGGCGAAAGCGCGCATTACCTCACGGTCGTTGTAGCGGTAATCCGGCCAGCCATTGTTCTGCACGATGGTCCAATCGGTGAGATCCGAAAAGACCAAGTCGGGCGAGTCGGGAATGCCGTATTTTTTCTGCGCGCTGGTGCCGCCGCCGAGCGGCAGGTTGCCGCCGCTGATGATCGCGTGACCGCCGATATCGTAATTGGCTTCGACCACGATCACCGACGCGCCGCCATCGGCGGCCTTAATCGCCGCTGGCAATCCCGCCGCGCCCGAACCGATCACGACCACATCGGCTTCCAAATCCCAATTCTGACTATCGTTTGACTGTGCCATCGTTGTTCTCCTTCGCTGAAAGTTTTTCAAAGTCATCCACTGCTGTGATAAGTCGAGCCCTTTGCCGCGCCGGCGTCAATGACTCAACAGTTTGGCTTCTACCACGCTGAAAAACCCCCAGCAATAGGAAAAGATGCCGTACGAGTAGCGATTGGGCGGTAGTGCTCGTCCGCAACACTGATTGATAAGGGGCGGGTTTGAAACCCGCCCCTTGTAGGAGCACAACTCGAACTGCGAAAAACAAAAATTCGTTACGGGATAAGGAACTAACCCGCAGCAAGCTGCCGGGAATCGACCCACAGAGATTGAAAGGTTGTTTGGGGGGAATGGTCGGGGCGGCCGGATTTGAACCGGCGACCTCACGCACCCCAAGCGTGCGCGCTACCAGGCTGCGCCACGCCCCGACGGAGGTTTCAGACTGGCGCGAATGTAACACCGTCATCGGGCTAAATCAATTTGTGAAATTCACAACAAGACTCTTGCGCGAGACTTTTTACGAAACCAGGCGTCGCAGGGTTGCCAATTCTTTCTTGAGCTTGACCAGCGCGGTTTTGTATTTCTGCTCGGTCAGCGGCAGCTTGAGCTGATGTTTTTCTTCCTTTTTGGCTTGCTTCAGCTTCTTGCGCGCGCCTTCGATGGTGAAGCCTTCAGTGTAGAGCAAGCGTTTAATTTCGAGCAACAGCTCGACGTCGCGTTTTTTGTAGAGCCGATGATTCGACGGCGCTTTGGAGGGCTTGAGCAGATCGAACTCGGTCTCCCAATAGCGCAGCACATAGGGCTCCACACCGACGATCTCGCTCACCTCACCGATCTTGAAATAAATTTTTTCCGGCAGACGCGGCGACATCGATTGGGGCTACTCCGTGGGGTCGGAGCTCGATGACATCCCGGCGTTGGCCGCCATGCCGTTCAAACTCTTCTTCATGATTTGGCTGGCTTTGAAGGTTAGAACTTTGCGGCCGACGATGATGATTTCATCGCCGGTTTGCGGATTTCTACCCTTGCGCGGCCGTTTGGTATTGACGACGAAATTGCCGAAGCCGGAAACCTTTACCTTCTCGCCCCGCTCCAAACAATTCTTGATAATATCGAAGGTCGCCTCGACGACATCGGTGGCGTCTTTTTTCGAAAAGCCCACTTTCTCGTAGATTCGCGTGATGATTTCCGCTTTTGTCATGTGCTGCCTCCCCGCGCCGCACTCGGCGATCGTTAGCTGCGCCGTTCCGCGCCAAAGGTTTTGCCGAGCCGCTCGACCAAACTTTGATGGAGCGCGTTGATTTCCATATCCGTCAGCGTGCGATCCTCGGCGCGATAGGAAATTTTGTAGGCCAAACTTTTCTTGCCTTCAGCGATCGGCGCGCCCAAATATTGGTCGAAGACTTCAATATGCTCGATCAAAGTTTCGCCAAGGCTGTTCATCCAATCGATGACTTGCGCCGCGGCGAAATCGCGCTCGACGACCAGCGCCACGTCTCGCGCCACCGCTGGAAACCGTGGCAAGGCATGGGCCGCGATTTGCCGCGGAGCATACTCAAGCAGTTTTTCGAAGTCAAGTTCAAACACGTAATTTGACGGCGGCACTTGGAACCGTTCGCAAGTATCAGGATGAAGTTGCCCTAAGTAACCAACGCGCTCGTCGTTCAAGCACACCACCGCCGTCTTTCCCGGATGCAAGACTGCCACCGCCGCGGCCGACCAACGGGCCGACTCGCGCAGATGAAAAATATCCAGCACGGCTTCAACCCAACCTTTGCAGTCGAGAAAATTCACGTTCGCCGGCTCGCCTTGACGAAGTCCAAAGCGCGCCCGCGGACCGTAGAGCAGCCCGGCCACGCATTGGCGTTCAGCCGTCTCGCCCGCCGCCGTAAGCGCGTAAACTTTCCCCAGATGATAGGCCGCGAAACTTTCCGCACGCTGCGACAAGTTGAGTTGCAAATTGTTGATCAGTCCCGGCAACAAGCTGCGGCGCATTTCCGCGTCACCTTTCGCCAGCGGATTGAGAACGGTTACCGCTGTCGGCTGGTTCTCCCAAAGACCGGTAAAAAACTGGTTCGACGCTTGCGTCGTGAACGGCAGGTTGATCACTTCCGTCAAACCCTCGCCGGCCATAAAAGCGCGCAGCTTTCGTTCCCAGCCGAGCCGATGATCGTTCTTGCCGCCCGACGGTCGGAGCCACGGCAAGGTGGAGGGAATCTTGTCGTAGCCGTGCAGACGCGCCAACTCTTCGATCAAATCCGCTTGGCGAGAAATATCCGGACGGCTGCTTGGCGGGGTCACTTTCAAGCTGCCGCTTTTCCCCTGCCGCGTCGTTTTCATGCCGATGGAACGAAGCAACTTCTCGGCTTGTTTACCGTCCATCGAGAGACCGAGAAGTTTTTCGATGCGCTCCTGGCGCAGTATTATCGCCGGCGCTTTGGTCTTGCCAGGATAGGCGTCGGCGACGCCAGCCATCGGCTTGCCGCCGGCAGTCTCGATGAGGAGATAAACCGCACGATTGAGCGCCGCGATCGTTCCCTCTGGATCGACGCCACGTTCGAAACGGTGCGACGCTTCGCTATGAAGCGCCAGCCGTTTGGCTGTGCGGCGAATCCATGTCGGCGCGAAGTTGGCGCTTTCAAGCAAAAGCGAGCGCGTCGCGTCGATCACTTCCGAGTCCATCCCGCCCATGACGCCGGCGAGCGCGACCGCTACTTCGTCATCGCAAATCAGCAAATCCTCATGGGCCAGTGCGCGCTCCGTGCCGTCCAGCGTGGTAAATTTCTTTAACTCCTTGGCGGCGCGCACGACGATTTTTTTACTCGGCAAGCGATCCAAATCGAAGGCATGGAGGGGCTGGCCAGTCTCAAGCATGACGTAATTGGTCACATCGACGACGTTGTTAATCGCGCGAATGCCGCAAGCCTCAAGCCGCGCGCTGAGCCACGCCGGCGATGGCGCG
>JAERMN010000662.1 GCA_016844625.1 Deltaproteobacteria bacterium | reverse complement strand
AGACCGGCTGCGGTATCGCCGAGCACGGCGCCGTGTTCGATGCCGAGGGTTTTGATCCAGCGTTGTTGACCGAGCGTGAGGCCGATGAAAAAGCCGAGCTCGACCAATTCCGGAATCGAAAAGTTTTGATGCAGTTTTGCCCACAGCGCGTCATCGGCGATCTCTGAGTTCCAGGCGATCGCGCTGGTGTAAGTCAACGCGACTTTTTCCCGCTCGGGTCGTACTTCGCTTCGGTGAGTCCTTGCCGTCCAGCCTGGACGGAGCGCTGCACGCCTCAATATTCGCAGTCAATCGATTTCGAAACATAAACCCGGCAGAGCTCTTTGAGCGCGTGATCGACTACGCCGTTACGGAAGGTAAGCTCCCACGCTTGCGAGAACGCGCGGATGACGTTGGGCACGTTGGCGCGCACCGCCTGGCTTTCGGGGCGCGGCGTGCCTTCGCGGCGAGCGCGCTCCAGGTAGCCTTTTATTTCTAAGTCCGTAACCGTGTCAGGATCGACGTAGGGAATGTGCGGCATCAATTACCTCCGATTGCTCCGAACTTGGCGTGATTTGCGTCCCTTCGACTTCGCTCAGGACATGCTTTGCGCGAAAAAAATCTTCTCCGACTCGGTCAACCAACACTCGGTTGAACATTTCAAGCTTGTTTCTTTAGCTTCTTCCATTTCAACAAACCGCTACTATAACTGCAATCCCAACACTCTGGCGGCATTGCCGCCCATGACACTTTCTTTGTCCTCTAAAAACATTCGGGGGTGACGCCTTTAAAACAAATCTCATCGCCTGATACCGCGCAGCTTGATGCGGGGTTGTTCATTAGAGAAACGAGGAACGAGAAAAGATCGAGAAGGGAGATAGAGAAAGGGCGGGGAGCGGTCTCGATCTCGAATCGCTAGCTTGCTGGTCCCGCCTGGCTGGCGCGCCATTCCGTAAGGATCTGCTCGAGCTGCGCCATGATTTCGGCTTCGCTCTTCGATAAATCCATTGGTTTGCCAAACGGTTGCGGCACGTCGACGCCGTTGGGCCAATACACTTCGACCGGGTTACCGTCCGGATCTTCGGCATAGATGCTGACGGTGTTGCCGTGGCTGACGCAGCGGTTAATCGGTACGTTGTTCTCGACAAAGATGCGGTAGAACTCTTTGACATCGGCCACACTGGCGCAGCGGAAGGAGATTTGTTGCAAGACATTCGCCTTGCCGTCGTCGTTGCGCCCCGGCGCGAGATAAAGTTCGTGATGTTCGGCCAAGCGGTCTTGAGCCGTCATGAACACCGCGCCGCGCGGGCTGCGGTCGCTGACCTTTAGACCGAGTATGTCACGGTAGAAGGCGACCGAGCGCTCTACGTCGCGCACGTAGAAACCGATGTGGCCGAGGGATGTGACTTTGGGCATAAACCCTCCGTTTGGGACGATGGATTGTTATTCAGACGGTGGCGCGATGTCAATGATGGCGTAGCTTCGGGTTTCGAGTTTGATTTGTCATTGACCACGCTGCTTGCAGCGTGGAACCATTAAATGGGGTTTCCAAAGGGGATGAGCATCCCCTTTGCGATATTTCAATAAGCGGCGGGGGCAATACCCCGGCCGCGAAGTGGCCTCATTTATTGACATGATGAGCGGTAAGTAAATTATCGCTTCTGTACGGCGCGGAGAAATCTGCCGCTGATAGCATCGACGGCTTCCGCTAATTCTTCGACGTGAAGGAGCCGACAGGCAATGTAAAAAACCAGTGTCGCGCAACCGATCGCGGCGCTGACTTGAACCAAGTGGAGCAAAAATCCGCCAAGCGGCAGCATGGCAGCGGCTGCGAGCGTTGCCGCATGAACAGCGCTAACAGGAGAAAGTTCACCAAGGCGACCGCGGAAGTCGAGCAAGCGAGTCCGACGTGGCCGAAGGGACCGACCAGGAGAGAGTTCATCAGATAATTGACCGCGATGGAGCCGAGGCTGATCAGCATCGGCGTGCGCGCGTCATTTAAAGCGTAGAACGCCGGCGAGAGCACTTTGATCGCGCCATAACCCGCCAGACCGATCCCATAGGCCGTCAAGGCATGTGCTGTTTGCATGGTGTCGAAGGCGGTGAATTTGCCATGCTCAAAGATCAGCGCAACGATCGGTTGCGCTAACACAGCCAGTCCCAGTGCCGAGGGGATGCACAGGGTAGAGTTGCGGTCGCGATGGCGACGCCGAATACGCCGATGGGAAACTGCATGAAGCGAAAGGCGTAGTTCAGCCACGACACCGGACCGTTGGCGACAGCGCCGGTGGCGGGATCGATGATCGCCGATGCAAAATTGGTGTTGACAAAAACATTGATCTGCACCGCCGCGGTGCCGATCACCGCGGGGCCCATGAGACGAATGATTTGCCGCACGCCTGGATCGCTAAAGGTCAAATCGGGTCGATAAGTTACGCCACAGCGCTTGAGGCTCGGCCACTGGACCGCCAATTCGAGAAAACCGCCGATGAGGACGCCATAGGCCATACCAGCGATGGGCGAGATGCCGAAGGCCGGACCGAGGAGAAAACCCAGCAACAATCCGCCAACAATAATGCCGATATTGAAAAATGCCGAGGCCAGTGCAGGTATGCCATAGATATTAAAAGCGTTGAGCATGCCCATGGCCTGCGCCGCTAGCGCGATTAGCAATAGAAACGGGATCATGATGCGCGTGAGGCTGATCGTCAATTCGGCTTTGCCCGGCACGGCGAAGAAGCCAGGCGCGAGCAAGCGGACAATCTCAGACGTGAAAAACCAGGCCAGGATGGAGATTATGGTAATCGCGATTACGCTCAGCGTGGCGACGCGGTTGGACAGGCGCACGGCTTCTTCTCTGCCTTTGCCTTGCAGCGTTTGCGTGAAGGTCGTCACGAAAGCGGAGGACAGCGCGCCTTCGGCGAGTAGGTCGCGCAACAGATTGGGCACGCGAAAGGCGGTGAGAAAGGCGTCGTATTGCAAGCCCGCGCCGAACAGCGCGGCGAAGACTTGATCGCGCACCAGGCCAAGCACACGGCTCGCCATCACGGCGAGGCTGACGATGCCGGCGTTACGGGTGACGTTGCCGCG
>JAERMN010000024.1 GCA_016844625.1 Deltaproteobacteria bacterium | reverse complement strand
CGATCGGCGCATCCAAATGCGCATCGATCATCACAAGCTGTTCGAGCCGCTGACCAAGGCGACCTTGGCTTGCCGCCATGCCAACGTCGGCGAGATGTTTGCGCGGGCGATTGACATCGCCACACAGGAACCGCCCGGACCCGTGCATCTCGATTTGCCCGAAGACGTCGCCCAGGCTGCGGCGCTGGAAACTCGCGGTACGCAGATCACGCCGCCGGCGTCTTTACCGGATTTGTCGAACCAAGTTGTCGAGGCGATTTCCAACGCGCTCAAGAGCGCGAAGCGGCCTTTGCTGATTACCGGTTTGTCGTTCACGCGCAGCGCGGCGGGTCAAAATCTACTTCAGTTCATCGAGCGGCAAAATATTCCATTCGTCACGACCTTGCACGGTAAAGGGTTTTTGCCGGAGAGCCATCCAAACTCGGCCGGCGTCATCGGCCGGGCGCGGCGCAGCGATCTCAAGAAGTTTACCGACCAGGCCGATGTCATCATTGCTGTCGGTTACGATCCCATCGAGATCAACTATGAAGAGTGGGTGAAGCAGGGGATGCCGATCATTCACGTCAGCACCGAAGCGGCTGAAAGCGGCACCGGCTTGAATCTTGTTTGGAACAAAGGCTGCGATCTGGCTGCGGCGATTCGAGCTACGAGCCGAATTCAGGCAGCAACGAATGACTGGTCGGCGCGAGAGTTCGGCGTGCATCGAGATGCTTTCGACAAAGCGCTCCGTCCGGCGAGCGCGAGCTTTGCGCCGTACCAAGCCTTGGACATTCTGCGCGAGAAACTGCCCGCCGACGGCATCCTCGCTTACGATGTCGGCGCGCACACGCATCAGATCGCCAGCCAGTGGCGTACGGATCAACCGAGAACGCTGCTCGCGACCAACGGCTGGTCGTCGATGGGTTACGGCATGCCCGCCGCCTATGCTGCGAAGTTAGTTCATCCGGAACGCGCGGCAGCTTGCGTCGTCGGTGACGGCTGCTTTCAGATGACTGCCGGTGAGTTGGCGTTAGCGCGCCGGCGGAATTTAGCCGTGCCGGTGATCGTGCTCAACGACGGCTGGCTTGGCTTAATGAAAGTCAAACAAGAAAAAAGAAACTATCCGCTCTCCGGCGTCCATCTCGGTGCGCCGCCCGAGTCGCCGGCGCATTATTTTGGTGTGCCGTGCCGTGCGGCAAAAACCCCAGGACAATTCCGCCAGGTGCTCGATTGGGCCTTTGCACTCGGCGGGCCGAGCGTCGTCGAAGCGTTCGTCGATGCCGAGAGCTATTCCGCTACCGTCTTCGATTAGACGCGTCGGTTTTTAATGTCTCCAGTCACTGCCGAGCGCAACAACTTTCGTTGGGCGATCCTCGCCCTGATTAGCTTCTCGCATATCGTCGGCGCGTCGGCGCAGTACGGCATAAGCACGTTGGCGCCTTTTTACCAAAACGAGCTCGGCCTGTCGCGCGCTCAGGTGGGACTGTTCATCTCAGCTTTTTACCTGGCGATGACCGGCGCGTCTTTTGGCGCCGGCTGGCTCGCCGATCGCATGGGCGTCGGCAGGACGACGTTGCAAGGACATTTATCCGTTGGCGTCTGCATCGGTGCGGCGGCGTTAGCGCCGTCGTTTGCCTGGGCGTTCGCGTGTTTTTTTCTCTCGGGTCTCGGCTATGCGTTTCTCAATCCGGCTTCGACCAAAGGCGTGATGGCGTGGTTTTATCGCGACGAGCGCGCCACCGCGATGGGGATCAAGCAGACCGGTGTGCCGGCAGGCGGCTTTTTCACGGCGCTATTGGCGGCGCCGCTGGTTTTAGTCATCGGCTGGCGCGGCGCGTTTGTCGCTTTGGGTATTGTGAATTTTTTCTTCGGCTTTGTTTTTTCTTACTTGTGGCGCGAGCCGTCCAGAGACGTGGAAAGCGAGGCGCAACAGCGCGATCGTCCAACGGAGAATACGGTGCCCCTAGATGTCTGGGGATTTCTGCCGGCGAGTTTTGGCACGGCGATTTTTCTAATCGGTCAGATGTCGCTGATCACTTACCTGCCACTCTATTTGAAAGAATCGATGGGCTTCACTTCCTACTGGGCGAGCCAGGCTTTGGCGATCGCCCAGGGCGGCGCGATGATCGGACGGATCGGTTGGGGCGTCGCCAGCGACCGTCTGTTTGGCGGCCGGCGCAAAATCGTGCTGATCATTATCGGCCTGGCAAGCGTCGCGCTCATGGCGGGCTTGAGTCTGATGACCGTGCGCTCGCCTTTGCCCTTGTTGTTGGCCATCGTCTTTTTGTTGGGGCTTTGCATCGTCGGCTACCAAGGCGTGTCCTACGCCTTGATCGGCGAGCTCGCCGGCACGACCAGGACCGGAGTGGCGATGGGACTGATGATCACCATCAATGCCGCCGCGGCGACGTTAGGCACGCCGCTGGTCGGTTACATTGTCGACCGCACCGGGTCCTATGCGCTGGCTTGGCAATTTCTCGCCGGCGCAATTATCCTCGGCTGTGTGGGAATGACGGTTTTTCTGAAGGAAGCGCGACGGACGGTGTAGATTCTATATTCTATATTAACCCCGCCTCTTGAGGCGGGAACAATATTATGGGGCTTCCAAAGGGGGCAAGCATCCCCTTTGCAATTATTTCAATTGGCGGCGGGGTTAAATCCCCGCCCGCGAAGCGGCTTCGTTTAATAGAAGGTCTTCCGGCTTTGGTGTGAATAGCGTGTCATTGTCATTGTGGATGACTCGCCACGAAGATCCTAGCGGGCGAAGCCGCAACTAAAAAAGAAAGAACGTATTTACCACGAAGGACAGGGTTCGACTATGCTCACCACAGACCACGAGCACGAAGTTCGGAAATTTAATCAGCAAACCCTTTGTGTCCTTCGTGATCTTTGAGGCGAGATTCCTTTTCTGCTACGGTTGCGCCGCTGCCGCACGATCATTTTCGTGGCAAACACTTCAGTTGCGGAGCGAGTTTCGGCGCTTCAACTGGTCAAACCCAGATTGCTCGGCAGAGTTGTCAGATCGGCTCGGACATTTTTGATTCCAGGGATTTTTTGAATCTGCGCCAAGACTTGTTGCTCCGAAATCCATTCGGGAATCGTCCCGGACACCGATATGTCTCCGCCGTTAGCTTTAACTTCGACTCTCACTTGGGACAAATCCTGTGAGAGAGCGAGAGTGGCGTGAACACGAGATGAGAGGGCGAAGTCATCGAACGCCTGCTTGGAAGCCGGCGTCATCTGATAATCCGGCGCGTGGGCGGCTTCGACGATCAAACGGTGCGCCGTCGCTAAACTCATGTAGCCGAGATTGACGACGAGGTCGTAACGGCTCGGATCGCGCCAGTCCGTGCCGAACATTCCGTGCAGCCTGCGGGTGCGCGCCTTGTCGACTTCGTCCACATAACGGCGCGCCGCCGCTTCGTTGAGTTTGTGTCGCTCGCGCACCTGCGCTATGCGCATTTCCATGGGCGCCGTGAGTAGGACTTTGAGCACATGGGGAAACTTGGGTATCAGCTCATGGCCGAGATGGCCGTGGTAAACGATGCCGTGATCGCGCGCGATTTCACAAAATGCCGCCTGCAAGGCGATGCGGTAGGGATCGAGGGTGCGCGTAAAGGTCGTCCACCATGTCGGCTCTCGTTCGACGATCTCGGTCAGTTTGGCCTCGGGTATGCCGTATTGAAGACTGGCTTCGACCAGGACTTCACGGTCGACACTACCGTACCCCAACGATTGGGCCACGGCATCGGCCAACTCTTCACCGCTGCCCGATGCGCCCTGATAGATCGTGATGATTTGCATGTTGGTTGCTCTCCATTTTGTCTAGCGGTGTTTTGCGTAATATCTTGAGCCCATTGGCACAGCGATTTCGCCGTCCGATAAACGAAGCTACTTCGCGGCCGGGGTATTGCCCCGGCGCCTATTAAAATATCGCAAAGGGGGATGCTCATCCCCTTTGGAAACCCCATTTAACGGTTCCACGCTGAAATCAGCGTGGTCAACAATAATTCAAATTCTTCGTCAATCGGCGAAAACGCTGGCGCCCCAAGTTCCCTCTTTGAAAATTTGCGCCGCTTCCTCCTCGATCAGCGGACCGACGACCTCGACCGGGTGCGTCCCTCTGGCGAGTAAGTCGGCGCAATGTTCCTGGAGCTGTTCCGCGCGGTCGCCGCTTAGTTCTTGCAGCCGCGAGCTACCGAGACCAAAGACGATCCGACCGACGCCGCTCCAAAAAATTGCCCCGGCGCACATCGGACAGGGCTCGGCATTGACGTAGAGCGTGCAGTGAGCGAGCAGACTGCGGGTGAATTGGCGCGAAGCTTCAGCAAGCAGGCGGGTCTCGGCATGGCCGGTGCAATCATGGGTCACGTCCTGGTCGTTCTCGGCTTCGAGGAGAATTCTCCCTCGACTGCTGACGAGCACCGCACCGAACGGCCGGTTACCGTGCTCGCGCGAGCGCTGCGCGACCATAAGCGCGTAACGTAAGTAACGGTGATCCGTTTCGATCATTTTATCTTCCCCTCCATTCCGCTATCGCGCCCCTATCTCCATCGCGTGCTGCGCGATATTCGTTCCAACTGGCTCGAATGACTAGCCGACGACTTCGTAGGACTTCACTTCGACTTTCGCCACGCTCATGAGTGCGCGCGAATGTTTTTGAATCTCTTTGTGCGCGGCGCCCGAGCGGTACGCATCGATGGCCGCCTGGCTTTCCCAGGTACTACAGGAAATGAACTCGCCCGGGTTCTCACGACTGCGCAAGAACTGTTCGTTTAAACAGCCGTGTTGCTTGATCATCAACGGCGCGCATTCTTGCTTCCAAAGGCGTTCCGCCTCGGCAACTTTCGCTGCAGGGACTTTGACGATGATCATACGTGTGATCATGATCGTTACTCCTTTCGAGTGTTGCGGTGACGATACCAAAGCCCAGCACAGGACGGGTAACCTACCCTTGCGATGACGGCAATAACGACAAGGGCATCCTTCTCAAGACAAGAAGGATGCCCCCTCGTTGCGCGTGCAGCGCTAACTAACGATTGGTTATTTCGATAATCGAGCCTGCGCCCGCCGGGCTGATGATTCCTGGTCCGGAACACACTCACTTGAACGATCCTTGCGTGTCACACTGCCTATGACCTTCCTCAAAATGTCGCCGTGGCGACGGTTTGCCTTCAGGCAATATAGTTGAGGTCTAGTAGTTAACGCCGCTGCGTGAGACAGGCTTTTGATCCGGCTAAGGAACCGCCCGCAGACAGCGGGCCGGGCTTGTCAGGTGGAATACCGTCTTGCATAGCAAAACCTCCCTTCACACCTTGGGGCTTTTCTCCTTATGCGATCCACTTGCCCCTGCGCCTGGCAGCGCTCAGTGAATCTACTCTGCTGTTTAGTGCTGTGAGAACTGTTTGTCAAGTGGAAAACAATTTAGCAAAAAAGTTACAGCTATGCCGCGCCACGCCAATTGACATCGGCGCTCGCCGGCGCTTTAATTTTCTTCAGTCGACGTCTAAGCCTCAAGGAGGTTGATATGCGAAGAGGAATACTCTGGGGAGCGCTAGCCTGCTGCCTGCTATTCGCCGTCCCGGTGATGAGCGCCGAGCCGGAGCGTTTGTGGCCGTCGGTGCCGGAGGAATTGACCGATGCGTGGGAGCGCTTTCAGCGCGCGCTGCAAGAGTGGGGCGGACGAGTCTGGGAACGTTTCGGGGGGCGCGATTCGCGCGAGAGTCAGCCGGCGATCAGTCAGATGCTGACCCATAAGGACGCGCTCGGGCTTTCCGCGGATCAAGTGCGCAAGCTCGAACAGTTGCGCGATGATTTCCAGCGGCAGACGATTCGCAACGATGCTGACTTGAGAATCGTCGAGATCGACATCGCGGCACTGTTGGAAAAAGACCCAGTCGAGATGGCTAAGCTCGAAGGCAAAATTCGCGACGCGGAAAAGCTCCGTGCTGATTTACGGATCGCACGCATCCGTGCCATCGAACAGGCCAGAGCCGCACTGACGGCGGATCAAAAGAAAAAGCTGCAAGATTTGAGTCGCCCCACGCTCGCGCCGCGCCCACCGCGCGCCGGACAAAATCCATCGGCTACGGAACGAGAACAACCTTTCCGCTAGTCCGGCGCGCTTCGAGTTGCCGGTGCGCTTCGGCGGCATCGCTCAGGAGAAAAGTTTTCTCGATGCGCAGTTTCAATTTGCCAGACGCGGTCCAATTGAACAGGTCGTTGGCGCGCTGCAGCAGCTCGGCGCGGTCGAGCATGTAGTGCGCCAAACTTGGACGGGTGAGAAATAGCGAGCCTTTCGCCGCAAGTTTCCCCGGATCGAGCGGCGCGACTGAGCCGCTCGATTGGCCGAAGAGCACGAGGTAGCCGCGCGGACGGAGGCAGTCGAGACTTTTATCGAACGTCGTCGCGCCCACCGAGTCGTAAACGACGTTGACGCCTTTGCCCTCGGTGAGCTTTTTTACTTCGGCGAGAAAGTCCGCCTGTGTGTATAGAATGATTGCATCCGCGCCGGCTTGTTTCGCGAGCTGCGCTTTTGCTTCGGTGCCGACCGTGCCGATCACGCGGGCGCCGAGCATCTTGGCGATCTGAATGAGCAACAGCCCAACTCCGCCCGCCGCGGCGTGAATCAGTGCGGTGTCGCCTTGCTGCAATCGGTAAGTGCTGTGGGCGAGATAATGCGCCGTCATGCCTTGCAACATGAGCCCGGCCGCCGAGCTTGCCTCGACATTCGCCGGTAGCGGCGCGAGCTTCGCCGCCGGCACGATCGCGTATTCGGCATAGGAACCGAGAATCATCGCGTACGCGACGCGGTCGCCGACTTTCACTTCGCTAACATCGTCGCCGATCGCGTCAACCACACCCGCGCCTTCCATGCCCAATGTGAACGGCGTTCGCAACGGATAGAGACCGGTGCGCTGGTAGACGTCGATAAAGTTAAGACCAATCGCTTCGATCTTTACCCGCGCCTCGCCGGCCTTTGGCTCGGGAATCGGCACCTCGTCGTTACTTAAAACTTCTGGTCCGCCGTATTTGTGAACGCGAACTGCTTTCATGAATCACTCTCCCTCCAGCCGTCAATTCATTACCGCCTATCCGGTTGAAGAAACAATTTCAACACGGATTAACCGCAACGCCTAGAAAGCCGTGCCGTTGTCAACATTGTTAAGCTGCCAATCCATGTGGGCGAAAAAACGCGCTTCAGATGCAAAGATACGCTCATATTTTGCCCTTGGGGAAAACCCCAGCGGTATTCCTGTTCGCGCTGCCTAACGTGAAACTGCCGGCGTGGTTCATGGAGCACCGTTGGGGGTGTCAAGGTTCGTTACACCACGACGAATCTTTTCGCTGGCCAAGCGCAGCAAGGGCTGACCGAAAAAGACTGGGGCCGTATCAGATTAAAATGTCCGCAGCGGAGCGCGTCATCATGGGAGTCTTATATGACGTTCCGCAATTCGATTCATACGAAGAAGCCAGATTACTTATGGCGAGGCTCATCACGCTGCGCCCGCGGGTCGTGCAGAACTTGTTAAAAAAATGTACCTCGGTGAAGGTTAAGCGGGTATTCATGCTTCTCGCTGAAAACTGCGAGCATGCATGGGGAAAAAAAGTTGATCGGTCACGGGCAGATTCTATATTAACCCCGCCTCGTGAGGCGGGCACAAAATTATGGGGTTTCCAAAGGGAGCGAGCATCGCCTTTGCGATATTTTAATTGGCGGCGGGGTTAAATTCCCGCCCGCGAAGTGGCTTCGTTTAATTTGGCAAGGGAAAGCGGACGCTGGTCATAAGAAGGGAGTTTCCATGCCAAATACAGAATCACGGTTCCGAATACGGAAACCGCTCGCACCGCGGCAGAAGCGCGAGCGCCGAGAAGGGGCGCGGACGGAGAAGAGGACTTTTATTTCCCTACTTTCTCACCAGATTGATGGGATGCAGAAGAGACCTGCCTTCTAATGAGTGTTGGTTGTTCTTTGCGTGTGACGCCCGCGCTTACCCTGCTCTTTCGTTAGCGCAAAGATCGGCGGTGGAGTCTGATAAGAACCGACTATCTTCTTCTTCCCTGCGGGCGTCTGAAGAAAAAGGATGACTTGGAATCATCTTTGCTGCCAGCGGAGAGCTTCAGCATTTTTGCAATCTTTTTCCCCATGACGTCCACGACATAATTAGATAACAGATGATCGCGTGCGCTCTTGATCTTCTGCCGGATCACATTTTTGCGCACGTTATCTAACACGGCCATTCGCAAGTCGTCGGTTCGTAGGGAAACCGTGCTTTCCCGCCCGCGCGTTGACAGCCGAAGAGAAAACCTACCCTCTTGAGTCGGGTCTAGTAAGTTGTATTCAAGCTTTTTGTCGATGCTACGGATAATACCTCTCAACAACTCCGCGCTCTGTTTAACCGCTTCACGTTCGGTCATGGAACCTCCTTATTTACGGCCGATTAATAAGCCTCCGAGGCAGGTAAACACCTCGGCGCCTGAAAAAATTTAACCTATAGAACAACGCAGTTTCCGCGTCGCTGGGACGGAGTAACGCTGGAGCTGCAGAAATATCCCGTTACTCGCGGCGCATCGGCGCCAACCCGACGAGTTTCGTGCCAAGAAACAGGGGGCAACCCGACCTGTTGCCCCCTGGTGACTAGCTATGAAATAGAAAGACTACCAGCGATTGCGTCCACCATCGCGGCCACCACCACCACCACCGCCGCCACCACCACCACCGCCGTCACGCCGCGCCATCGGTTTGGCTTCATTCACGGTCAATGTGCGACCGTCGAGCTGGGTGCCGTTCAGCGATTCGATGGCCTTTTGGGCCTCGCTGCTAGAACTCATCTCCACGAAGCCAAAGCCCCGCGATTGTCCGGTAAACTTATCCGAGATCACGTTGGCCGATTCGACAGCGCCATGCGCTGAAAAGATTTCTTGCAGCCGCCCTTCGGTGATCGAATATGGCAGACCGCCAACATATAATTTACTACCCATGTTCTCCTCCTATGAGAGAATTGTTGTCTTTAACCCTGAGAATAAGACTGCCAGTAGGCAGAACATGGGCTAGTTGATGACTGAAAACCACGCTCTGGTCGGATTGTCTGTTGGGTATCGTTCGCAAGGCGAGAGACGGATTAGAGGCCTTCAGCGTTTGTCTGTTCCTCTTTCAGAAGGCCTATTACTGAAGTAGGGAAATCACCCTACGTGTTTATAGCGGCACTGTCAATCGAGGGTCTGAATTTTATTTAGTATGTGGAATTCACAATCGTCAGCGCTGCCCCCACGGCATGACAATCGTCTCGATTGGCTGCGGCAAATCAGCTTTCGAGATTTTTAGCACCGGCGTGTTGAGCATTTTTACTCGCGTCAGGCCTTGGGTATATTCCTGCACGGCTTGTTCCCACCAGAAGTGTTTGGGGATGGCGATTTTGGGGTTGACCAACCTGGTGACTTCGCGCGCTTCCGTCGGCGTGACGGTGAAATAACCGCCGGCGATGGGGACGAGCAGGATATCGATCTTGCCCATCATCTTCAGTTGATCGGGTGTCAGCACGTGGCCAAGGTCGCCCAGGTGAGCGATACAGATGTCGTCGATACGAAAAACGAAGATCGCGTTCTTGCCGCGCTGCATGCCGCGGCTCTTGTCGTGAAACGCGGGCACAACGTAAACCGAAACATCGCGGATCGTCGTGGAAATTTTTTGCCAGTTACCGCCGCCGGGGGTGAGGCCGTGGAGAATCACCGGCGTGCCGGGCGCCATGTGGACGCTGCTGTGCGGGCCGTGCTCGTGGCTGGCGGTGACGATATGTTGCGGCAGTGTCGGTCGCGGTAAGTCGAATGCGCCGTGGGGGTCGGTCAAGACTCGCGTGCCTTTGGATGATGTGATCTGAAACGTCGAATGCCCCAGCCATTCGATCGTTACTGCTGGCGCCGCGCTGGCAGCTGCGCGAAAGACTTTTGCTTGGACGACATCGAGCTCATGGCAGAAGGGCAGAACGCGAGCCGGCGACGCGAGCAACGCGATCATTATCGTGATTCGGCGAAGGATTCGAATCATTGGCGCGTGATCCATGGCGCGTTCTATGGTTTCGTGTCTCGGTGTTGTAGGGGCAATCCTGTGTGATTGCCCTTCCGGAGGGCCGACACCCAGGTCGGCCCCTACGATTAGATTAATCCCCATTTTCTGCGCAACCACCATTCGATGCTGAGCAGCAGCAGGATAATGCCGAACGGCCAGAGCGTGCTCCACAGACGGGTTTGACGTTGCTCGACGATTTGTGACGGCGCGACGCTTTCTAATTTCGCGGCGATTTTTTCCACAGTTTTTTCATTCCAATCGTTGATCGAAAAATATTCGCCTTTGCTGGTTTCGGCGATCTGTTTCAACAAGTCGAGGCGTGGCCGGCCGTCGTCGGTTTCGCCGTAGGTGAACGCGGCGGTGAAACTGGTTTTGTCTTTGCCCAAGACTTTTCCTGCCAGACTCGCTTCGGCTTCGACCCGGTAGGTGCCTTCTTTGGTCGGGATAAACTCGCCGGTGTATTCGCCTTCGTCGCTGTCGGCGCTGGCGGCAACTAGAGTCGGTTCGCTCTCGGCGCTAAGCACGCGCAGTTGTACCGAGGCTTGACGCGTCGGCGTGAAGTCATCTTTCAAAACTTTCAATTTGATCGCGATCTTCTCGCCGGGTTGAGCCGAGGCGATGGGGCGGAGCTGCACTTGCTCGAAAGACGGCTCTTGGGCCAACCAACGGACTGCTTGGCGGATGAGCTTTAGATGATTCTGTGGCGTCTCCTTATTTCCGACGGCGATGAAATTCCAGCGCCAGGCGTCGTCGCTCATGAACGCGAGCGTTCGCCCTTTGCCAAACCGGCCGACGGTCAAAAGCGGCGCGCCGCCGGCCGAGCCGTCACCGCTTGTTGAAATCAGCGTTTCACCGCGCGCGCTGCGCACCTGATTCAGACCGGTGAGCGGCGGCATTTTGCTCCAGGCTTCCTCGTTGGTTTTCGGATCGGGCAGCAGTCGCGTTATCGGGTGGGCTTTGCCAGTGGTGGTAAGCACCGCATTTAGCGCGCCGACGGACTGATAGGTTCCCTTGCCGTCGAGCTCCACCGGCAAGACCTCCTTCAGCGCGCTTTCACCGTAGCCGCCGCTGTCAAAGGCGCGCGAGCCGCCAAACATCGCCAAGCCACCGCCATCGCGGACGAAGTCGCGCACGCGCTCCAGATAGACGGGATTGAAATAGGCGCGGTGGGAAAAGTCGTCGAAGAAGATCACGTCAAAATTTTTCAGCTCTTCAAGAAAAATATCGTCGATGGGAAAGGGGATGAGGCTCAACTGGCTCTCGGGCACGTCGACGCTGTCGCTCGGCGTGCGCAAAAAGACGAAGGAGATCAGCTCGATCAACGGATCTTGCTTCATCGCCATGCGGAGAAAGCGATAGTTCCACGCCGGCGAACCGGAGAGCGTCAGCACGCGAATTTTGTCGCGCTGCACGTCGACTTTGAATTCTTTCTGATTATTCTGCGCGATCTGTTCACCCGGCTGGGCCGGGATGCTCACGGAGAAACCATGGGTGCCCAAATCCTTCGGCGTGAAGCTCAGCGTGATTTTCTGCTCGAAGAGATCGGCGTCGATGGTAATATTGCGCGTGGTGACGAGATTTTTGCCGCGGTTGAAAAATAGCGGCACAGATTTTCCCTTCATGCCGGAAGCGGCGATGGTGAGATCGAGCTTGAATTCGCGGCCGCGAAAGGCGAACTCCGGCGCGCTCAACTTGGCGATGCGCACGTCGGTGAAGTTTTCGGCATCACCGACGCCGACCGTGAACACCGGCACCGGCAGAAGCGGCGCGCTGTCCCACGTTTTCTTATCGCCGTTGGCGATGCCGTCGGAGAAAACCACGATGCCAGACTGCGCGGCGCTATCGCGCACGGCCTGCTGTAACAATTCCAATAACCGCGTGCCGGGATCCTGCGGTTTTAGGCCCGCCAAGCTACCCGGCGCGATCGACTCCAAGCTGGTGCCGAAGCGGATGACGCGGAGATCGTAGTCGCGATTAAGTTTTTGGATCAGGGAGTCGTTAACATTCGGACCCGCTTCGAGCTTCTCGCGCACCAGATCGAGCCGGCTTTTGATCCCCTTATCCGCAGCGTTGGTTTTGGCGCTGGCGGGAAAAGCCATGCTCTGCGAAGTGTCGATCAACAGAGTCAGTGGCCGGCGCAGTTTTGTCACGCGCTTGTCGATCAACGCCGGACCGAGGAGAAAGAAAATCAGTCCCATGTACACGACGGCGCGGAGCACAGTGAGAACGACGCATTGGCCGACCGGCAGCCGTTTTTTCAAACCGAGAAACTGCTGTAGCAATAACGCCGCGGTGGCGACACCGATGAGCGCCACCAACCAGCCGGGCAACGTGCCGATGAGATAGAGATCTGGCATCGCTTACCGAGTGAGCCGCTTGCGGATGAACGGGACGTGGATCAGATCGTCTTTGTAGTTTTCCGTCATGGCGTAAAGAATCAAATTGATGCCCAGATGAAAAGCGTCTTTACGCTGCGCTTCGCCGCCGGGGGTGCAGGTGTTGGTCCACTTGCCAACTTGATCGCGCTCCCAGGCGCCGCCGAGGTTGTTCTGGCAATAGACCACCGGCATCGAGTTGCCGAGCGTAATGCTTTCCAACGTCGGGCTGACGATGCGCACGCCGCCGATACGGCGCAAGAGATAATAACTTCTCAGCGCGGCATGACCGGAAGGTACGCGCTTGAATTCGTTTCCCGGGAAAAGTTTTTGCATCTCGCGGCGCACCGCTTTGTCGAAGCCGTAGCCTTGTTGCCCGAGGGCGTCGTCAATCAGCAGAAAACCGCCGTAGGAAAGAAAGCGGCGCAGATTGTCGATTTCTTCGGCGCTAAACGGATCGAATTCGTATTTCCCGGCCAAGTAAAGAAACGGATAGTTGAATAGATCGCGATCGGTAAGGCTGATTTCATGGCGCACCGCGGCGGCCTCGACGCTAGTGCGCGCCATCAGCTCTTCCATCAATGGTGTCACCGACAGCGGATGGGGATTCCAGTCGCCGCCGCGGTAGCGAATCTGCGCGAAGACAAACTGGAGGCGGCGCTTGTCTTGGGGATGATTGGCGAATGCTGACTTTGGCAGCAGCCCGGCGCCGAGCAGTCCTTGCGCAATGAGTTGGATGAATTTGCGGCGGTGCATAAAAGAAGAATTCAAAATTCAAAATTAAAAGTTAAAAAATCGGTCTCGGAATCTTTGTTTTTTAATTTTTCATTTTTAATTGGTTTTAAAACCTCTGACCCAGCCAGCCTTCTAACCATAAGGTTACAATGAGCAGCGCCAGCAAGGGAAGAGCAAGGTCGACTCTCCTGCCGCCTTCTTCGAGAGCTTCGACGGCGATCACTTCGGCGCGGATGGGACTTAACTTGGTCTGGAGTTCTTTGGCGCTGATCTCGTCTAATCTCGATTCGAGTAACGGGGAGTTGACGGCATAAAGCTGCGGCGCGCCACTGTCCTTCTCACCACCCGCGGGCAACGACACGCGGTAGATGCCGGCGCGGTCGTTGGCTTCGACGGTCGCGTGCGCGCGGTCTTTTTCGCCGGTGATGGCGACGTCGGCATTTTGCTTATCCGGTTTGGTCACGCGCAATGTCTTGCCTACGAAGCTCGGCGGTAAGGATAATTCTTTGGCCGCCCCGACGGCGATGCCGCCGTCTAAGCTGCCGCGTTTGCCGCCAGCGAGGTGCTGCGTCAGCGACTGGATCAACGGCAGATAAACCGTCTTCACCGGCAGATCGCTCCAGTCGCGGTCGGCGCTGGTGGCAACCAGCATGACTTTTCCCGAGCCGACTTTTTGCTCGAGCAACAGCGGGTCGCCGTTGGCGAGGGTGATCAACGCTTTGCCGCCGGCGCGCGCGTAACTCCACACCCGCGCCGACTTGATCGAGTCTTGGAGAATCGCGTCGGAAAATATTTGCAGCGCCGGATGGCTAAGATCGATCTTGTCAATTTTCTCGCCGGTGGATTCCGCACCGATTTTCTTGTCGCGTAGCGGCGCCGACAACGCTTGGGCGAGCTTTTGGTTATAATTATCCAGCTGAAATTTATCACCGGCAAAGATCAACAGGCCGCCGCCTTGGCGCAGATAATTCTGTAGTTTTGTCACGAAAGCGTCGGGGAGGGCGGCCACGTTGCACAGCATGACCACTTGATAAGCGTCCAAATTCGCCGCGTTCAAACCGTCGGTGACGATCACGCTGGGTAGAAACAGCGACGAGTCGCGTTCGCCGGCGGGATTGAGCGCGCGGATCAGAAAAAAAGTTTCACTTTGCACCAATGAGGTCTGGGGATCGCCGTCGACCACCAGGACTTTGAGTTTGTCCTGCGCTTCGAGTGTGAAATGTGCCGCTGCGTTACCGGCGAGGCCGTCTTTCTTGAGTGTCACTTGGCCGAAGTGTGCGCCGGGCTGGCCGATTCTCGTCTGGAAGGTTACGGACGTCTCGCCTTTCGGCGCCACGGTGGCGAGTTTTTGTTCTTTGTTTTGTCCGTCGATGCTCAGTTGCACCAGCAGCTCTTTGATTTCGCTGTTGCCGAAATTGGCAATGGTGGTTTCGATCTGGATCGGCAGATTGACGCCGACGCCCTGGCTGCCCAAGCGGACTTCTTTGACGCTGCCGTTGAGCGGCTGCTGTTTGCGCGTGATGCGAATGAACTTTAGCGGAATCGCCGGATCGACCTGTTTCAAAGCGGCGACGGAAAACTGGTCCCAGCCGGTGAGCCCCATGTCGGTGATGAAGCGGATTTCTTTTTCGCCGGCCGGCTGGTTTAAAAGCTCGTAGGCTTTGCTCAAGGCGGCGGGAAGATTCGCCGTGCCGTCGGCGATCTCGATGCCGTCAAGTTCTTTGAGCAGGACGTCTTTTTGCGCTTTGAGGCGAAACGTTTCTTTGCCGTGCCGCGCGGTCGCCGTCGTTCAGTGCCGATATCAACAGGCGCGCGGCATCTTTGGCTTGCTTGAAACCATTGCCATCGCCGGCCCATTTCATGCTCAGGGAATTATCCAATATCAAGACGAGCGAAACCGGCCCGCTGCCGGCGAATAGGCCGGCGCCGGATTGAAAGATCGGATTGGCGAGCAGAAGCGCGAGACAAATCACCGCCAGGGTGCGCAGCGCCAAGAGCAGCCAGTGGCGCAAGCGGTAGCTCCGCGAGATGCGCTTTTGCGACAGCAGGATGAAACGCACGGCGGGGAAGCGGATGCGCTTCAAACGGCGCCGATTGAGCAGATGAATCAGGATCGGCAACGAGGCCGCCGCCAGTCCAAAGAGAAATGCCGGATAGAGAAAAGAAACCGACATCGGCAGCTCAGCCCCTCCAACTCAAATAGCTCGCCAAGGCCTGGTCGAGCGGCGTCGCTGTCGAGATCAGTTGATAATCTATCGAGTCCGCGTGGCACTGCTTACGCATGTCAGCGATGAATTCCTGCACGACTGCTTTGTAAGTCGTGCGGATGGCGCGCGGGTCGGCGATGACTTGCAGATTGGCCGCTTCCAAATCCTCGAACAAGATGTTGCCGTCGAAGGGCAGTTCGAGCTCGGCTGGGTCGAGCAGATGAAAGACGATGACGTCGTTGCCCTTGAAACGAAACTGGCGCAGTCCTTTGAGGATCGGTTCCGGTTCGTCGAGTAGATCGGAGACTAAGACGATCAAACCGCGCCGGCGGATTTGCCCGGCGATGTTTTCAAGAATGTTGCCGACGTTGGTTTCGCCGGCTGGGCCGCGGTGCTCCAGCGCATGGAGAATCTGCAGCAAGTAATCGCGCTTGGCGCGCGGCGGCACGAAGGCTTCGACCTTGTCGGAAAAGGTGACGACGCCGGCGGCGTCCTGCTGCTTGAGAATCAAATAAGCCAACGACGCGGTGAGCGTGCAGCCGTAGTCGAATTTCGTGATGCCGTCCGAGGCGTAGTTCATCGACGCGCTGGCGTCGAGCAGGAGATAGGCGCGCAAGTTGGTTTCGTCTTCGTATTCCTTGATGTAGTAGCGGTCGAACTTGCCGAGCGCCTTCCAGTCGATGCGGCGAATCTCATCGCCGGGCGAATACTCGCGGTGCTCCTCGAACTCGACGCTAAAACCTTTGGCGCGGCTCTTGTGCACGCCGGACATCAACCCTTCGACTACCCAGCGCGCGCGCAAGCCGAGATTGGCGATGCCGGCGAGGACTTTGGGGTCGAAGTAGTTTTTGTCGTTGGTGGCCATGCGAAATTACAGATTCCATATTCCAAATTACAGATTCCAAAACTCCGGAAAATCTGGAATCTGGAATTTTTAATTTTAGCTCCGCGCCAGCTAAATCCTTACCACCGGTGTTTGAGATAATCTAGCCAGCGGCGCCCGTCCGGGTCGATTACCAATTACAGATTCCAAATTCCAAATTTGGCAACCCATGTGAATCTGTAATTTGGAATTTGGAATCGGCAATGCGCGCATCAGCGCGCCTTGCCGTCGGTGGACGGTTTTACGTCGGTGAGCAGGCGATTGATGATATCAAGCGACGTAATGCCTTCGCCCTGGGCTTTGAAGTTGGGCATGATGCGGTGGCGCAACACCGAGGGCGCGAGCGCCTGGATGTCTTCGATCGACACCGCGTAGCGGCCTTGGAGAATTGTCCGCGACTTGGCGCCGAGAACTAAATACTGCGAAGCGCGCGGGCCG